>PFOW01000011.1 GCA_002792735.1 bacterium CG_4_10_14_0_2_um_filter_33_32 | reverse complement strand
AGAGAATACACCAATCTTTGGGTAATATTTCACCCATTGATTATTTAATAAAAACTGTTCCGGAGTCTCAAATGTGCGTGACGCGTACAGACACTTGAAATAAGCACTTAAGAGATTTAGTATAGAAATATGAGTGATGAAAAAATTATTCAAAAATTAATAGAGCATGATGAAAGATTTGAAGCGATCGAGAATAAGATGGATAAAGGATTCGAGAATATTACTAATAGATTGGAAGAGATTGTAGGTATTATTAGAAGATTAGATCAAGAACGAATCTTTACAAAGGAATGGGTTAGAAGAATTGAAGAAAAAGTTGAGGATCAGCAAAAAGAAATTTCAAAAATTAAACAAGTTCTAAAAATAGCATAATAGTTGATTATTTTTAAATTTTATATATAATAACCAAGACGCCAAAAGGCGCGTTTTTAAATTTAATTATTAGTAATTAGTTATCGGTTATTGTATTCAAAGGAGGATTTGTGGGTAGAGAATATCCGTTGGAAAAAGTAAGAAATATAGGAATTATTGCTCATATCGATGCAGGAAAAACAACTGTAACAGAGCGTGTCCTTTTTTATACAGGAAAAACTCATAAAATTGGAGAAGTTCACGAAGGAGAGGCTGTAATGGACTGGATGGAGCAGGAGAGAGAAAGAGGTATTACTATTACTTCTGCTGCTACAACCGCATTTTGGACTCCAAAACATCCTCTATATAATGTGCCTCATCGAATTAATATTATCGATACTCCTGGACACGTTGATTTTACTGTAGAAGTAGAAAGATCTTTGCGTGTTCTAGACGGCGGTGTTGTTGTTTTTGATGGTGTTGCCGGAGTTGAACCTCAATCTGAAACAGTATGGCATCAGGCTGAAAAATACAAAGTGCCAAGAATGTGTTTTATCAATAAATTAGATCGTACAGGCGCTGATTTTTACCGCTCCTACCAGTCTATTTTAAATAGATTAGGTTTAAATGCTATCCCAATACAATTACCAATAGGGCAGGAAGACAATTTTATTGGTCTTGTTGATCTTATCAGAAACAAAGCATATGTATACAAAGATGAAAAAGGTGTTAATTATGAAGAAGAAGAAATACCTTCTGACATGGCTGGTAAAGTAAAGGAATATAGAGAAAAAATGGTTGAAAAAATTGCTGAAACTTCTGATGAGTTAATTGAAAAATATTTAGCTGGTGAAGAAATATCAGAAGCAGAGCTTATAAAGGTTTTAAGAGAAGCTACTATAAATAACAAGATTGTACCTGTTTTGTGCGGATCAGCCTTAAAAAATAAAGGTGTCCAGCCATTATTGGATAAAGTTGTTGAGCTTCTTCCTTCTCCTTTAGATATCCCGCCAGTTAAAGGAAAGAATCCGGCTACAGACGAAGAAATGACAAGAAAAGCTGATGATAATGAACCCTTTTCTGCTTTAGCTTTTAAAATAGCCGCAGATCCTTTTGTTGGCAAATTGGCGTTTTTCAGAGTTTATTCAGGAGTATTAAAAAGTGGATCTTATATTTTAAATACTACTACTGGCGAAAAAGAGAGAATTGGTAGAATCGTTAGGCTGCATGCGAATCATCGTGAGGATGTTACTGAAGTCTATGCCGGTGAAATTGCAGCTGCTGTAGGCTTAAAATCAACAACAACGGGAGATACTCTTTGTGATCCAGATAATCCTATTACATTAGAATCTATTACATTTCCAGAGCCAGTTATTCATATCGCTATTGAACCTAAAACAAAGGCAGATCAAGAAAAATTAGGTATTGCTTTAGCTCGTTTGGCAGAGGAAGATCCTACCTTTAAAGTTAGAACAGATCAGGAAACGGGCCAGACTCTTATAGGTGGAATGGGAGAGCTTCACTTAGAGATTATTGTTGATAGAATGAAGCGGGAATTTAAAGTTGAAGTTAATGTTGGCAAACCTCAGGTAGCTTACAAAGAAACCATTACCATATCAGCAGACGCTGAATCCAAATATATTAGACAAACTGGCGGTCGTGGTCAGTATGGGCATGTATTAATTAAAATTCAGCCTCGAGAAAAAGGCGAGGGCTTTGAATTTATAAATAATATTGTTGGAGGATCAATTCCCAGGGAATATATTTCTCCCATAGAGGCTGGTATTAAAGAAGCAGCCGAGAATGGAGTAATTGCAGGATATCCTGTTGTGGATATCCAAGTGACTTTATATGATGGTTCTTTCCACCCTGTGGATTCTTCTGAAATTGCCTTCAAAATTGCAGGAAGTTTAGCATTACAGGATGCTGTTAAAAAGGCGAAGCCTGTTATTCTTGAACCTGTAATGAAAGTTGAAGCAGTTACTCCTGAAGAATATATGGGTGATGTTATGGGTGATGTAAATTCCAAGAGAGGTAGGATTCAAGACATGGGCGATAGAGGCGTTATGAAGGTAATTGATGCCTTTGTTCCTCTAAGCGAGATGTTTGGTTACTCAACAAGTTTACGGTCAATTACATCGGGTAGGGGTAACTATACAATGGAATTTGATCATTACGAAGAAGTTCCAAAGAATGTTGCTGAAACATTAATTGGAGAGAAGGGAAAATAATTTTCCCGTTATCTAATTAAAATTCATGAAGTTATCCACAAGACAAATTAAAAAAATATTGTTATAATTTTATTACTAAGCAAGGGATAGCAAATGGCAAAAAAAGAAGTTGCCTTATTAGAAGATTTAAACTCAAAAATTAAGGCTGTAATTGAGACTCAATCAGTTTTAAGAGATGGTATGTCAGATACCAGAAGATATCTTAGATTGATTTTAGACAGGATTGAGGAAATTGAGGCGACTTCAGAAGTAATGAAATTATCACTAAGACGTAAAGTAGATATGAAAGAATTGGGAACCATAGAAAAGAGAATAATCGATATGGAGAGAAGGTTCTCTTCAGTAAAATATTGAAAGTTTTTCTAATATAGTGTACAATTCTTGTATCATAAGAGTCAAATAGTTGACTTTATTGATTCAATCTATTAAAATTTTAAATTGTAATTTATAAATCAAAATTTAATTAAATTGTAACAAGGAGAGACAAATGGCAGAAAAATTTGAAAGAGTAAAAACTCACCTTAATGTTGGTACTATCGGTCATGTTGATCACGGAAAAACAACATTAACTGCGGCTATCCTAAAAGTTTTAGCAGATAAAGGTTTTAAAGCTCAAAGTAAAAAATTTGAAGATATAGATAATGCCCCGGAGGAAAGAGAAAGAGGCATTACTATTGCAACCGCTCATGTTGAGTATGAAACTGAAAAAAGGCACTATGCTCATGTAGATTGTCCAGGACACGCTGATTATGTTAAAAACATGATTACCGGTGCTGCTCAAATGGACGGTGCTATTCTTGTTGTTTCTGCAGCTGACGGTCCTATGCCTCAAACACGTGAACACATTCTTTTAGCAAGACAAGTTGGAGTTCCTTATATCGTTGTATTTTTAAACAAAGTTGATCAGGTAGATGATCCGGAACTTTTGGATTTAGTTGAGCTAGAAGTAAGAGAATTGCTTTCTAAATACGAATTCCCAGGAGACAAGATTCCTATTATCAAAGGAAGCGCCCTAAAAGCTTTAGAAGGCGATGCAGCAGCAGCTGATTCTATTATGGAACTTATGAATGCTTTAGATGAATATATCCCCGAGCCACAAAGAGATGTTGAAAAGCCATACTTAATGCCAATTGAGGATATTTTCTCAATCGCGGGTAGGGGTACTGTTGTAACAGGAAGAATTGAAAGAGGTATTGTAAAGGTTAATGAAGAAGTTGAAATAGTTGGTATTCATCCTACATCAAAAACAGTAGTTACGGATATTGAAATGTTTAACAAGCAGCTAGATGAAGGTAGGGCTGGTGATAATGCTGGTGTTTTGCTTCGAGGCACTAAGAAAGAAGACGTTGAAAGAGGACAAGTTCTTGCAAAGCCAGGCTCAATTACTCCTCATACAGAATTTGAAGCCAAAGTGTATATTTTAACCAAAGATGAAGGTGGAAGACATACTCCCTTTGTTAAAGGTTATAAACCGCAGTTTTACGTTCGAACAACTGATGTTACTGGAGAAGTAACTGATCTACCAGAAGGTGTAGAAGTTGTTGTTCCTGGTGATAACGTAAATCTAAAGATCAAATTAATTAATCCTGTTGCAATGGAAGAGGGAATGAGATTTGCCATTAGAGAAGGCGGAAGAACCGTAGGAGCAGGAGTAGTATCAAAAATAATAAAATAAGAACTAATTAATGGTAAAGAAGAACGTTAAAACAAGAATAAGAATCAGATTAAAGGCTTACGATCATCGAGTTATAGATCAATCTGTGAAGCAAATCATTGATGCTGCCGAAAGAACTGGAGCAACTGTAGCCGGGCCAATTCCATTGCCCACAGAAAAGAGTAAATATACAGTTATACGTTCCCCTTTTGTTCATAAAAACTCCAGAGAACAGTTTGAAATGAGAATCCATAAGAGATTAATTGATATTAAAGAATCAACCCCCAAAACCATAGATGCTTTGATGAATTTAAGTCTCCCTGCAGGTGTTGATATTGAAATAAAATATTGATTAAATCTATAGTTTTTTAAAAATACGGCTTTCAGCCGTATTTTTTGTATATATTGATATAATTTTCCAGGAAAACCATCCATTATTTTGTCTTAATAATAATGATTAACTTATGAAAGGGTATTATCTTTAAATAAAGTAAACCCCGCTACTGGAAAGCTTTTACCATAAATCAGCGGTAACGGGGTGAAATATAAGGGGGTATTTATGAATTTATTAGCCTGGATTGTTATTGGAGGTATAGCTGGATGGATCGCAACGCTGATTACTAAAACCGGTCGGGAGTATGGGTTTTTGAGTGAAATCATAATTGGAATAATAGGCGCCGTTATCGGAGGCTTTCTTTTCAATCTTGTTGGTGGGCCAGGAATTTCTGGTTTGAACTTCACAAGCATGGTAATTGCTATAATAGGCGCAGTTATTCTTATTTGGGTTGCACAGGCCGTTAGAGGTGGTTATACTCGTTAATATATCCTGATAATTATCGGTTTCTGCAATAATCAAACCTAAATATTATAAAAATATATATTATATTCCTTAAATTTTGGTTAGGATATATTTACTGAGCTAAAAGTATTGACTTAGCTTTAATTTTTTTATACTATGTATATAGTTTAGAAGGATAATAATTTAAACTCCGTTAGAAATTTTTTGTGTAATTGTCTCTAATGTGATAGGTTTAGTTTTTCTAAATGGGGAAAATTTTTAAAAAGTTAGCTAGTTATTGGCAAGTCCGAAGTCCCGATATATCGAGATAGAGAGGAAACTACCAACGCTAGTAATGTTTTATTTTTATGGCAATATTTCGATAATTTTTTCTAATCAGTCAGGAATATTATGAAAATGATTATAGGTAAAAAAATAGGTATGACAAATATATTTTCCCTTGAAGGAAAATATATTCCAGTAACGGTTGTAAAATCGGACCCTAATTTTATTACTCAGATTAGAACCGAACAAAAAGATGGCTATATTGCTCTTCAGATTGGGTCAGAGGAATCAAAAAAAGTCAAAAAACCCCAAGAATATCAATTTAAAAAGGCTAAATTGCCGAAATTGAGAAATTTAAGAGAAGTACGAATTTCATCAGAAGAAGTAGCGAAATATCAAGTTGGTCAGAAAATAACCGTTAATACTTTTAAAGAAGGAGAGAAGATTGACGCAATAGGTATTTCTAAGGGTAAAGGTTTTGCAGGTGTCATAAAGCGTCATAATTTTGCGAGAGGTCCAATGAGTCATGGTTCTGATCATCATAGAGAGCCAGGATCAATAGGTGCAATGTATCCCCAAAGAGTCTTTAAAGGTAAGAAATTACCAGGCAGGATGGGTTATGAACGCGTAACAGTTAAAAATCTAAAGATTGTTAAAATAGATTCGGATGATCAGACTATTCTTGTACAAGGCGCATTACCTGGCCCAAACAAATCACTGGTTTTGTTAATGGGTAAGGGTGAATTTATAATCGAAGAACAAAAAAAATATGAAGAAAAAAAGACTGAAAAAGAAATAGTTGAGAATAAAGAAGAAGATAAAAAGGAGAACGGTCAGACAGAAAAAGAACCCGGCATTATAGAAAAAGAAGAACAGGTCAAAGATACAGCAGGAGAAGCTAAATGAACACAGCTAAAATTTATGATATAAAAGGTAAAGAGCAGAGTAAAAAGACTCTTCGGTCTGATATTTTTGATGTAAAACCAAGTGAAGTTCTTTTAAAGCAAGCTGTTGTTAGATATTTGGCGGGTTTAAGAGAGCCAATTGCTAAAACTAAAACAAGAGCAGAAAGACGCGGTGGCGGCAGAAAGCCATGGAGACAAAAAGGCACAGGACGAGCTAGGGTAGGCTCAAGGAGAACACCAATCTGGAGAAAGGGCGGTGTTGTTTTTGGCCCGACAGGTACGGAAAATTTCACGAAGAAAATGAATAAAAAATCAATAAGGAAGGCTATACAAATGGCCTTATCTGTAAGGGCTAGCGAGGACAGAATTTTAATATTAGATAATATTCAATTAAATAAACCGCAAACAAAGGAAGCTAAGGCTATTTTCGATAAACTGCCGATTAAAGGAAGGATTTTATTTATTTCCGAAAAAAATCCGATTCTGTTAAAATCAGTTGAAAACATTCCTTTTGTTATGCCGACTTTGTATAATCAATTGAATTCTTATGATATTTTAGTCTCTGATTATGTGGTAATTCTAAAAGATGCATTAGATAAATTAGTTTCATTTTATGGTAATACAACAAATAAGGATAATGAAAGCGTAGATTTAGTAGATTTAAAGGAAGCTGATTATGATAAGAAGCAAGCCGAGACAGAGAAGAAGGTTAAAAAATAATGAAAGATATTTTAATACAACCAATCATCACAGAAAAAAGCTTTAATCTATCCAGTCAGTCAAAGTATGTATTTGAAGTTGGTAAAGATGCTAACAAAAAAGAAATCGGTAAAGCCGTTGCAGATATGTATAAAGTAACCGTAGAAAAAGTAAATATTGTTCAGAAAAGGCATAAAACAAGAAGATACGGAAAAACAACAGGCATTAAGCCGGGAAGAAAAGCTGCTATTGTCACTGTGAAAAAAGGTCAAGAAATTAAATTATTTGAGGAGACAAAATGAGGAAAGTAAATACAAAAACTCCAATTTTGTTCTTTTCTGTAATACTGTCGGTTATCGCGATTACTGGTATCTCCGCGTATTATTTTTTCTTTTACCCAAAGCAGATAGCTAGTTCTTTTACCTTGGCGATAGGTGAAGATTTGAATAAAAGTAAGCAGGACGTTGACAAACTGGAAGTTGTAGTTTCCAGCTGGGATGAGCTTACAAAAGGTAATTCTAATAAAACAATAGAAGATTTAAGAAGTATTAAAATAAATTTTAGTAATTTAAGCGCTAAGTCTGAGTCCGCGAAAAGAAACACAGAACTTGAGGAATTATACAAGGCTGTAAGGCAATTTTCACAATCCGGTCAGGAAGTTGCTGAAAATCTTGAATCAATTGCAATATACTTCAAGAAAGTAGAAAGCGCAGTTAAAGCATTTAATAATTTGAATACAGATTCCAAGAGTTTAGAAAAAATATCAAATTTAGTGACAAATTTTAAAAATATTTCAGAACAGTCATTAACTGAGTTAGAAAAAGTCGCACCGCCCAAGATGTTAGTCAATCTTGATAAGGATTATAAAGATCTTTTAAGGCAATATATAAAATCGGCGAATGATTTAAATGAAGCAATAGGCCAAAAGGATACAAAGAAAATAGAAACAGTAGGGAGAGAAAGTGACGATGCGGTAAATTCTATAACAAAACAGTTAGATGCAGACATGGCAATCTTTAAAGAGAGCTCATCTTTTTCTACTGATATATCAGGATTGAGGAATTTAAGAAAGTTAATTGACGAGAATTTAGGCAGAATTAAATCACATTATAATTTTTAGAGAAAATATAAGGAAGGTTAAACCAACAGCAAATGAAAAAGCAGACAAATAGTGAACAAGTGAATAAAAAAACTCAAGACGCTGTGTCCAGAAAAAGGCCAGAGAAGAGTTTAACTGCGCCTTTAAAAAGAAAAGCGGGGCGATCTTCTAGGGGAAATATCACTATAAGGCATAGAGGTGGTGGTGCAAAAAGAATTTACAGGATAATTGATTTCAAGCAAACAAGATATGATATGCCTGCAAAGGTTTTATCTATAGAATATGATCCTAACAGAACAGCTCATATTGCATTAATTCAATATGAGAATGGAGAAAAAAGTTATATTTTAGCGCCAGAAGGGCTAAAAATAGATCAGATAATCACTAGTTCTAAGGGTAAAATTAAAGCTAATGTCGGAGATAGAATGACGCTTGCTAATATACCGCTTGGATCATTTGTTTATAATGTTGAGCTTATACCTGGTAGGGGTGGTCAAATTGTAAAATCAGCCGGTTCTTCGGCAACTGTATTAGCAAAAGATAGTGGTTTTACGAATTTGAAAATGCCTTCCGGAGAAGTAAGAATGATTAAAAGTGATGCGATGGCAAGCATAGGCCAAGTTTCCAATTCTGATCATGGGAAAATAGTAATTGGAAAAGCTGGAAGAAAAAGACACATGGGAATTAGGCCAACTGTCCGAGGTAAAGCTATGAATCCAGTTGATCATCCTCATGGAGGAGGCGAAGGCAAGCATCCTATTGGATTAAAACATCCCAAAACCCCTTGGGGTGCCCCAGCCCTAGGTTATAAAACTAGAAGAAAAAAACTTTCTGATAGATTTATATTATCAAGAAGAAAGGGTAAAAAATAAACAGAGGTAAAGTATGTCAAGATCAGCAAAAAAAGGTCCCTATATAGACGAAAAATTACTAAAGAAAATAAAGGATTTAAGACCAGACGAGAAAAAAGTTATTAAAACTTGGTCAAGATCTTCTTCTATTTTTCCTGATATGGTTGGGCACACAATCGCCGTGCATAACGGTAAAGAACATATTCCGGTTTTTATAACTGAAAATATGGTGGGTCATAAACTTGGTGAATTTTCTCCAACGAGAAAATTTAGAGGGCATGGTGGAAAGATGGCAAAAGAGCAAGCAAAGGCGGCTGTTGTAAAATCAGCACCTCAACCAACAGGAAAGGAAGGTAAATAGTTATGGATATTCAATCTCATGGTAAATTTTTAAGACTATCTCCCAGAAAAGCAAGATTGGTTGTTAACTATGTTAGAGGGAAAAAAGCATTAGACGCTATTGCCTTACTGAATCTTATGCCTCAAAAAGCAGCACACGAAGTTTCAAAGGTTATTAATTCTGCGCTAGCAAATGCTCAGCATAACTACGGAATTGCAAAAACTGATTTTTTAATTAAAGAAATATCTGCTAATATTGGGCCTACATTCAAAAGATTTAGTCCAAGAGCTAGGGGAAGCGCAGATGTTATAAAAAGAAAAACTACTCATTTGAGCGTTATATTAACTGCGCCAGAAGGTTCTAAGGTTAATAAAAAAACTATTCAAAGTGAAGTGAAAAAAGATAAAGATGAAAAAATTTCTAAAGAAAATACTGCTATACAATCAGATTCTAAGCCCGCAGAAGTAAATAAGTCTAGCGATGCTATCAAGGCAAAAAAAGAAATATTACCTAAGGAAAGTGCTGTTAATACTAAGCAGCCTTCCAAGACTGTAAATAAATCAGTAAAGACCAAGCAGGCTAGAAGTAAGCCAGATATCAGTAATATTAAGCATTTAGAAAAGAAACAAAAAGAACAAGCGAGAGAAACAAAAGAGTCTTTCTTAGGCGGTATAAAAAGAATTTTTAGAAGAAAGGAATTTTAATTAATGGGTCATAAGGTTAGTCCAATTAGTTTAAGAATAACTGTTAGCAAAGACTGGAGAGCTAAGTGGTTTTCTGAAAAGAAATTTGCTGAATTTTTAACAGAAGATTTCAAAATCCGTGATATTATTTTAAAGAAGTGGGCAAAAAAAGGAATAGCAGAAATTAATATTAATAGGGATGTAAATCTTATAAAAGTAACTGCAAAAACCTCTAAACCAGGTCTTATTATAGGAAGAGGTGGAGCCGGCATAGATGAGATGAAAAGAGAACTTGAAAAAACAATAAATGGAAAAGTTGAAATATCTATAGAGGAAGTTAAGAATGCAGATATTCATGCAGCTTTAATCGCCGAAGGTATAGCAACCGCTTTAGAAAAGAAAATTTCTTTTAGAAGGGTTATGAAGCAATTCTTAGAAAGAATAAAAAAAGCGGGTGCTAAAGGAGCCAAAATATCAGTTTCCGGAAGATTAAATGGAGTTGAAATGGCAAGAAGAGAATGGGTTTCATTCGGTAAAATACCCCTACAGACTTTAAGAGCGGATATTGATTACGCTACAGGAAGATCTTATACAACTTATGGAGTTATTGGGGTAAAGGTTTGGATCTATCGAGGAGAAAAGTTCTAAATAAAGAGTACCATTATGTTAATGCCAAGAAAATTAAAATACAGAAAAGAGCACAGGGGAAAAAGAGCAGGTAAGGCTACTCGCGGATTTATGTTAGAATTTGGTAGCTATGGTATTAAAGCTCTTGAGTCAGCATGGATTACATCTAGACAGATTGAGGCTGCAAGAAGAGCAATGACTAGATATATCAAAAGAGGCGGTAAAATATGGATTAATATATTTCCTGCAAAACCAGTAACAAAAACTGGAGCTGAAACAAGAATGGGAGGCGGTAAGGGTGCATTAGACCACTTTGTAGCGGTCGTTAAGCCGGGGAGAATAATATTTGAGATGGATGGCGTGCCTAAAAATGTTGCTTCTGAAGCCTTAAAACTGGCTGCTGACAAGTTGCCCATAAAAACGAAAATTGTTTTCAAAGAGGAAGAATAATGAAAAGCCAAGTAAAAGAATTAGCAAAAAAACAAATAAAGGATTTATATAAAGAATTAGACGAATCAAGAAAAAAACTTGTTGATATGAAATTTCAGCTTGCTCAAGGTAAATTAAAAAACCATAGAGAAGTATTCAATACAAAAAAGAAAATTGCAAGAATTTTAACTATAATTTCAGCAAAACAATGGGAAGATTTTGGGAAAAACCAGGAGAAAAAAGATGGAAAATAAAAAAGAATTAAATAAAAAAACACGAAAATTAGTTGGTATAGTGGTTTCGGATAAAATGGATAAAACTGTTGTGGTAAGAACAGAAAGCTTCAAAAAGCATCCAGTATATAAGAAAAGATATAAAGTTGCTAAAAGATACAAAGCTCATGATCCCGAGAATACTTATAAAGTTGGTGATGTTGTTGTTATTGTAGAGTCTAAACCTATAAGCAAAGACAAGAAGTGGGCTGTAGTTGGGAAAAAAGAGGAGGAGAAGAAATGATCAGCGTTGGAACACGATTAAGGGTTGCTGATAATACTGGGGCAAAAAATCTTGCTGTCATTAGAATCCTTGGCGGTACAAGACATCGTTATGCTTATTTAGGCGATATAGTAATTTCTTCTGTAAAATCTGCTTCTCCTAGAGGGGTCGTGAAGAAAAAAGATATTGTAAGAGTTGTTATTGCTCGAACAAGAAAAGAACAGAAAAGAGCAGATGGATCGACTGTAAGGTTTGATGATAATGCAGGCGTTATCGTTGATAAGGATGGTAATCCAAGAGGCAGTAGAATTTTTGGTCCGATTCCAAGAGAACTAAAAGATAGGGGTTATAACAAAATAATCTCTCAAGCAGCGGAGGTAGTTTAAGATGAAAATAAAGAAAAACGATACCGTATTAATAATTGCCGGTAAAGACAATGGTAAAACTGGAAAAGTTGAAAAAGTTTTTCCTGAAAAAGGTAAAGTTATTGTAGGTGGAATGAATATGAGAAAGAAGCACTTAAAACCTACAAAAAAAAGCCCTAAAGGCGGTTTAACTGAATTTCCTGGTCCAATGAATATATCGAATGTCATGCTTTTGTGTGGAAAATGTAATAAACCGACCAGAATAGGTTATGAAATAATAAAAGACAAGAAAGAAAGGAAATGTAAGAAATGCAAGGAAATAGTCTGATGCCGAGATTGAAAGAAGAATACAAAAAGAAGATTATACCATCTTTTTTGAAGGATCCCCGATTCAAAAATATTTTTCAGGTTCCCAGAATTGAGAAGATAGTTATTAATACTTCTATAGGTAAAAATATTGAAAACTCAAAACTTTTACCTCGTGCAGCTGATATTTTAGCAAATATTTCCGGACAGAAGGCGATTATTACGAAAGCAAAAAAATCTATTGCGGCATTTAAACTTAGAGAAGGTATGCCCATAGGAGCTAAAATAACTCTTAGAAATAATATAATGTATGAATTTTTTGATAGGCTTATATCAGTTGCCTTACCGAGAGTCAGGGATTTTAGAGGATTGAGTGATAAAGCATTTGATGGAAAAGGTAATTACACTTTAGGCATAAAAGAGATTACTATTTTTCCAGAAGCGGTTAGCGAAGAATCTAATTTTGGGTTAGAGATAAGTATTGTGATAAGCACAAAGAATGATAAGGATGCAAAAAAACTTTTAGAAGAATTTGGATTTCCTTTTAAGAAATCTTCAAAATAAGGAGCATTATTAATGGCTAAAAAATCTTTAGTATTGAAAGCAGAAAAAAAGCCAAAATATTCAACAAGAAAAGTAAATCGCTGTGTAATTTGCGGTCGGTCGCGTGGGTTTTTAAGTAAATTTCATTTATGCAGAATTTGCTTTAGAGAAAAGGCAAATAAAGGAGAAATACCTGGAGTTACTAAAAGCTCTTGGTAAGCAGGACTTACGGAGGAAAAAATGGTATTAACTGATCCAATCAGTGAAATGATAACAATAATAAGAAATGGTTTAGCTTCTGGGAAGAAGGAAGTTTCTATTTGGGATTCAAAGATGAAGCAAGAGATACTGGAAATATTGAAAAAAGAAAAGTTTATAGAAAATGTCAAGAAAGATAAAAATCAAGGTAAAGATTGTCTTTTGGTTACTCTTAGATATATTAATAGTTATCCAGCGATTAATATTATCAAGAGAATCAGCAAGCCAGGCAGAAGGGTTTATATCGATAAAATGCATATTCCAAATATTAAAAGGGGCAAGGGTCGAGTTATTATTTCTACTTCAAAAGGTATTTTAACGGATACTCAGGCTAAGGAAAAGGGAGTAGGTGGAGAATTATTGCTAGAAGTTTGGTAGATATAGGAGAAATTATGTCTAATGTTGGTAAAGTTCAAATAAAAATTCCAGAAGATGTAAATATAGAATTACATGACACTTTGATTAAAGTAAAAGGATTGAAGGGTGAGCTATCGCGTGAATTGCCTAATGAAGTTACAGTTGTTAAAGAAGATAATATTATTAAAGTTTCTAGAAAGTCTGAAGATAAAAAAGCAAGAGAACTCCATGGTTTGATTAGAGCCTTGATATCAAATATGGTGCAGGGCGTTTCTGATGGTTTTGAAAAAAAGCTTAAAATGGTTGGTGTTGGTTATAAAGCGCAAGTAGAGGGTGATAAAATAACTTTAAATGTTGGTTTTTCTCATCCTGTAGAGATTGAAGCCCCTAAAGGTATTTCATTCAAAGTTGAAAAAAATACAATGATAACTATTTCTGGTATAGATAAAGAATTAGTGGGAAGACTTGCTGCCAAGATTAGGGCAATAAAAAAACCAGAACCTTATAAAGGCAAGGGTATAATGTATGATGGAGAAAAGATTAGAAGAAAGGCTGGTAAAGCCCTGAAATCCGCAGGAGCTTAAAAGAATGTTAGGAGTAGTATATGATTATAAATAAAAAAGAAAAAAGACAATTGAGACATAATAGGGTTAGAGCAAGATTATCTGGAACCAAAGAAAGGCCAAGGTTAAGTGCTTTTAAAAGTTCAAAATATATTTATGCTCAGTTAATAGATGATAAAAAGGGAGAGACTCTAGTATCAGCCTCGAATGCAAATGAAAAAAGCAAGTTGACAGCTCTTAGTGTTGGTGAGGAGATAGGTAAAAAAGCCTTGGATAAGAAAATAAAAGAAGTTGTTTTTGATAAAGGTGGGTTTAAATATCATGGTCAGATAAAAGAGTTGGCTGATGGAGCCAGAAAAGCGGGTTTAAAATTTTAGCGACTAAAGAGGATAAATATGATGGATGAAAATAAAGAAAAGAAAATAGAAGATAATAAAAAAGATGACGAGCTTATCAGCAACAACGATGCTGAGAAAACTTCTAAAAAAGAAGAAAATCAGGAAAAACCAGAACAAAAAGAAAAACCAGAGATCAAGAAGTTTAGAACTATAGCTCCAACAAGGCCGAGGAGAGAATCAAGGCAGGAAATAAAAAAAGAATTTGATGAGAAAGTTTTAGAAATTAGCAGAGTAGCCAGAGTTGTTAAGGGTGGTAGGAGATTTAAATTTAGGGCTACGGTTGTGATCGGCAATCATAATGGTAAGGTTGGCATAGGTCTTGGTAAGGGGTCAGAAGTAACTGTTGCAGTGAGTAAAGCCGTTGCTAAAGCCAAGAAGCATATGCTTGAAGCAAAGCTTTATGGTTCAACTATCCCATTTGATATAGAATCATCTTTTAAAAGTGCGAAAGTTTTATTAAAACCTGCGAAGAAAGGAACAGGCATTATTGCTGGTGGACCAGTAAGGGCAGTTGTAGAGTTAGCCGGTATTTCTGATATTTCTTCAAAAATGTTGGGTTCTTCTAATAAAATTAATAATGCAGTTGCGACATTTCAGGCACTAGAAAGATTAACAAAGCTAACGGAGCTAAAGAAATGAAGATAGAATTTAAATTAAGAAATAAGAAAAAGAAAAGAGTTGGACGAGGTATTTCCGCTGGTGGTGGCAAAACTGCCGGGAGAGGTACAAAGGGACAAAAATCAAGAACAGGTAAAAAGATTAGGATTGGTTTCGAAGGTGGACAAAATCCTTTAGCAAGAAGATTGCCTAAAAAAAGAGGTTTTAAGTCCACAAAAGAAAAAAATGTAGTTTTGAATGTTTCTGATTTTAATGTTTTTAAGGAAGGAACATCCGTAAACATTAATAATCTTATTGAGAAAAAGATTATTAATAAGATTCAGCCAATTAAAGTATTGGGTACAGGTAAATTGGATAAAAAGCTTAAGATTGAAGCTAATTTTTTTTCAGAGCAAGCAAAGGATAAAATCAAAAAAGCCGGGGGAGAGGCGATAGAAATCAAATAAATGGCCGACTTTATAAAGAAAATATGGCGCAATAAGGAACTTAGGAAGAATCTTCTTATAGTTTTAGGTATTCTGATAGTTTTTAGAATAATGTCACATATACCTATTCCGGGCGTTAATCTAGATGCTTTGAAAAAATTTTTCGATTCAAACGAAGTTTTCGGTTTAATTAATGTTTTTTCTGGTGGAGCAATGAGTCAATTTTCGATTGTAACATTAGGCGTAGCGCCTTATATTAATGCTTCTATTATTATGCAGCTTTTAACGGTTGTTATGCCCAGGCTCGAGGCTTTGCAGAAAGAGGGAGAAAGAGGACAGTTTAAGATCAACCAATACACAAGATATCTAACAGTTCCATTAGCTATTGTAGAATCTTATGGTTTCATTCTTCTTTTAAGCAGGGCGAGTGGTGGAGAGCCAATAATTACTAGCTTAAGTCCGTTTTTTTTAATTTCCGCTGTAATAACTATGACCGCCGGTACGGTTTTATTGATGTGGCTAGGTGAATTAATTTCAGAAAGAGGCGTGGGGAATGGACTGTCTTTGATTATTTTTTCAGGAATTGTTGCTCAAATCCCGCAGTCAATACAACAAATATATGTAAATTATAATGCCAGTCAACTTCTAACAATAATAGGATTTGCCTTTTTAGCTCTTGCTATAATAATGGGGATTGTTGTTATTACTGAAGGCCAAAGGAAAATCCCTGTAACTTATGCTAAAAGGGTAAGGGGATTAAAAATGTATGGAGGCGTTTCAACTCATCTCCCGATAAGGGTTACCCAAGCTGGGGTTATCCCTATTATATTCGCTATGTCTTTAATGATTTTTCCTGAGGTAATCGCTAAGTTTTTATCAAATGCTAAAACCGAATTTATTGCAAATACGGCTAAAACCGTTGGATCACTATTTCAAACCGGCACATGGTTTTTTTCAATTTTTTATTTTTTATTAGTTGTAGCATTTACATATTTTTATACGTCAGTGATATTTAAGCCAGATCAAGTTGCAGAAAATATACAAAAACAGGGTGGGTTTATTCCAGGCTTAAGGCCAGGCAATCAGACCTCTGATTATTTGAGAAGGGTAGTAAATAGAATTACTTTAGCTGGCGCTGTATTTTTTGGTGTAGTTGCAGTCTTACCTTTTATCATGCAGCAATTTACAGGTATAAAATCATTGGTGATTGGAGGAACAGGCCTTTTGATTGTAGTTAGTGTAGCTATTGAATTTATGAAACAAATAGAAGCCCAATTAGTTATGAAGAGTTATGAAAACTATTAAAAAACCGTTAACTTTAATATTTTTAGGTCTGCAAGGATCAGGTAAAGGCACACAAGCCTATATTTTAAGAGAAAAATATGGTTTTGAGATTCTAGATACCGGGAATATATTACGTCACATGATTATTAACAAGATAGGACCTTTAAAAATCATCAAAACAATAGAAAAAGGCAACTTAGTTCCGCCTATGACTACTAATAAAATTATAGATAAAGCAATATCAAAGGTATCAACAAAAACATCATTAATTATTGATGGATTTCCCAGAACACCAATGCAAATATATCATCTTAACAAAATTTTAAATAAAACAAAGAGGATTGACAATTATTTTGCTATCTACTTAAAGATTAGTAAAAAAACGGCTATAAAGAGAGTTGAAAACAGATGGAGTTGCAGTTCTTGCGGCACAGTTTATGTTAAGAATATTGGGCGATGTACATCTTGTAATGGCCTAATTGCTAAAAGAAAAGATGATTCATTTCAATATATTCAAAAAAGACTGCATAATGTTTCTAAATTTCTGGATAAAGTAGCCGATTACTATAAGAAAAGAAACAAATTAATAGAAATTAACGCCGAGAGGCCAATTCAAGAAATATCAAAGGATATAATCGCAAGAATTAATATATGATAAATATAAAAGATCAAAAACAAATAAAAATCATGCGAGAAGGCGGGGAAATACTCAAAAAAGTTATGGATGCTTTGAAAGAAGAAGTTAAGCCAGGAATTTCTACTGAATATTTAGATGAATTAGCTAGTCAATTGATTAAAAAATATGACGCTAATCCTTCATTCCTGAATTATCAAGGTTATCCAAAATCTATTTGTACATCTATAAATAATGAAGTTGTTCATGGCATTCCTAGCAGTAATAGAATTCTTAAAGAAGGTGATATTTTAAGTCTTGATATTGGTATATTTTATAAAGGTTATCATACGGATGCCGCGTTGACATTACCGGTGGGTAATATTTCAGAAGAGAACAGAAAATTAATCAATATTGCCAAGAATAGTTTATTATCCGGCTTGAAAAAAGTAAAAGAAGGCAATAGAATTGGTGATATATCTTACGAGATTCAAAAATCAGTAGAGGAAAAAGGTTATTCGGTTGTAAAAAGTTGTACAGGACATGGTATAGGGAGGGATTTACATGAGGATCCGGCTATTCCTAATTTTGGGAAAGCGGATTACGGTCCTTATTTAAAAGAAGGAATGACATTAGCAATTGAACCAATGGTTAACGAAGGTGACTTTCAAGTACAAACAGATGATGATGGTTGGACTATTAGAACCTGTGATGGAAAGAATTCGGCTCACTTTGAGTTTACTGTTTTAGTATTAAGGAAAGGTTATGAAAACTTAACACCAATAAGCTAGTTTTAGGTATTGTAAAAAGCTAATAATATATATATAATTATGGTTTATATGAAAAAAAATGAAAGTCCAAAAAATAATAAAAAAGAAGTTATAGAATTAAAAGGTAAGATAATCGAAACATTGCCAAATGCGATGTTTAGAGTTGAATTAGAAAATGGTCATGAAATTCTAGCTCATATTTCTGGCAGAATGAGAATGCATTATATAAAAATATTGCCGGGAGATGAAGTTACTATAGAAATGACCCCATATGATTTGAGTAAAGGAAGAATTATCTATAGGCATAAAAAAATCTAGAGGGAAAAATGAAAGTAAGGGCATCGGTCAAGAAAATTTGCGCAAAATGTAAAATAATTCATAGAAAAGGTGTATTAAGGGTTATTTGTGAAACCCCAAAACATAAACAAAGACAAGGTTAATTAAGGAAAGGTGTAATATGATAAGGATTGCAGGAGTCAATCTGCCAGAAAATAAAAGAATAGAGATAGGATTAACTTATATTTACGGTATAGGTAACTCTTTGAGCAAGAAAATTTTAGCAACTGCTAATATTGATGTTAACGTAAAGGCAAAAGACTTAAAGGACAGTGAAGCTAATCTTTTAAGGGAAATTATTGAAAAAAATCATCAAGTTGAAGGTGATCTAAGGCGTAATATTTCTGAAAACGTCAAAAGATTAAAGGAAATTGGAAGTTATAGAGGAGAAAGACATAAAAAGGGTCTTCCTTCAAGAGGGCAACGCACAAAAACAAATGCTAGAACAAAGAGAGGTAGGAAGGTAACAGTTGGAAGCGGAAAAAAGCCGTCAGCTCAAAAAACATAAGAGTTTTTAAGATAACAGGAGATTAAGAAAACATATGGCTAAGAAACCTACAACAATTAAAAAAAAGAAAAAAATCAAAAAGATAGTACCTAAGGGTAAGATTTATATACAATCTACCTTTAATAACACTACCATTACATTAACTGATGAGAAAGGGAATGTGCTAAGCTGGTCATCGGCCGGTACCTTAGGATATAAAGGTACTCGTAAAAGCACACCCTATGCTGCCGGTCTAGCTGCTAAGAAAGTAGCAGAGGAAGCAAGGAATTATCAGACAGGTAAAATAGATGTTATTGTTAGAGGTGTAGGGTCAGGAAGAGAATCTGCCATTAGAGCTTTAAATTCATCAGGCATGGAAGTGCTTTCCATAAAAGATATAACACCAATTCCGCACAATGGCCCGAGGCCAAAAAAGCCAAGAAGAGTTTAGGTATTAGATAAAGGAGTATTATTGTGAGTCAAATATCGTGTACAAAATGTAGAAGGGAAGGAGAAAAGCTTTTTATAAAAGGTGAGAAGTGTTCATCTCCGAAGTGTCCACTTACGCGTAAATCTTATGGTCCTGGTCAGCATGGTAGTACATTTACCAGAAGAAGAGTCTCAGAATATGGTGAACAGCTAAGAGAGAAGCAAAAAGTAAAAAGAATTTATAATGTTAGAGAAAAGCAATTCAGAAATTATTTTAAAAAGGCTGCAAAATCAGGAGGAATAAGAGGTGAAATGTTATTAAGATTGCTGGAAAAGAGATTGAATAACGTAATATTCAGATTAGGTTTTACAGATTCACGCAGTGCCGCAAGACAAATGGTATCTCATGGCCATATTACGGTTAATGATAAAAAAGTGAACATCTCGTCATTTCAAGTAAAAATTAACGATGTTATAGCTTTATCGCCGAAATTTAAGAAAAACGATAATGTAAAAATTATTAGCGAAAGGCTTCAATTATATAAAACCCCTAGCTGGTTAAAGTTAGATGCAAAAAAAATAGAAGGTAAGGTGGTTAGCGAGCCAAAAAGAGAAGAAATGGATGCTAATATTAATGAAAGCCTTATAGTTGAGTTCTATTCTAGATAAGTAAATAAGATGCCCTGTTATAGGGCTTGGAGGTACAATGCTACAAGAAATTAATTTGCCAGAAATAAAGATTGCCAGTAAAGAAAAAAATAAAGCAACTTTTATTGTTGAACCTTTATATCCTGGATATGGTATGACTATTGGTAATGCTCTAAGAAGAGTTTTATTATCTTCTTTGGAAGGTGCAGCTCCTGTATCTATAAGGATTAAAGGTGTTTCCCATGAATTTTCTACTATACCCAATGTAAAAGAGAATGTTGTAGAAATTCTACTTAATGTTAAACAATTAAGGCTTAAATTACACAGTAACGAATCTAAGACTATTACTATAGATGTGAAAGGTGAAAAAGAAGTTAAAGCTTCTGATATTAAGGCACCTTCAGAAGTAGAAATTATTAATCCAAATCT
The DNA here is from genome assembly GCA_002792735.1 of bacterium CG_4_10_14_0_2_um_filter_33_32. Classification (NCBI taxonomy): domain Bacteria; species bacterium CG_4_10_14_0_2_um_filter_33_32. The sequence continues at coordinate 8,024 of PFOW01000011.1, read as the reverse complement.
TCACATTGCCACTCTAGACAACAACAAAGCGGAATTATCTATGGAAATTGAAGTTGATAAAGGCAGGGGATACGAAACAATTGATAAAAGAGAGGGCGTAAAGGCTAAAATTGGAACAATTGCATTAGACTCAGTTTATAGTCCTGTAAAAAAAGTAAGATATGACGTAAGTACTGCCAGATTAGGAAAAGTTATTAATATGGATAAATTAACTATTGATATAGAAACAGATGGGACAATTGGGTCAGATGAAGCAATAAAACAAGCAAGTTTTATATTAATAGATCATTTTAATATTCTATCAGCCCAAAAATCAATTAAGAGTGAGAAAAAAGAAGAGAAGAAAGTTCAGCCAAAAAAAGAAGTAGATAGTGTTGAGATAGAAGAATTAGATTTGCCTGCCAGAGCAATGAATGCTTTTTTAGCAAATAATATTAAAACCGTTGGCGATGCTTTAAAGATTGGGGTAGAAAACCTTTCCAAGTTAAAAGGGTTAGGCAAAAAAGCGGTTGAAGAATTAAATAAAAAGCTTAAAGACTTAGACACAGAGTTAAAATAATATTTTTTCAGGAGTTTTAGAATGAGGAAAATAAGAAAGAGAATAGAGACTGATAAACATGTAATCAAGAATTTGGTTTCTTCTTTGATAATATATGAGAAAATCAAAACGACCGAAAGTAAGGCTAAGCTCATTAGACCGGTAGCAGAAAAGATTATCACCAGATCAAAGAATGATACACTTGCTAACAGAAGGTATATATTTAGTCATCTTCCCCAAAAAGAAGCTGCAAAAAAGGTCATTGAAGAGCTTTCTAAGCGCTATAAAGACAGACCAGGCGGCTATACTAGGATTATAAAATTAGGTCAAAGAAGCGGAGATGCCGCAAAAGTATCAGAAATAAGTTTAGTAGAGTAAAAATATGTTAAAAAATAATAATCAAATTAAAAGAGAATGGTATATAATAGACGCGAAAGATCATATTTTGGGCAGATTAGCATCCAAAGTCGCTAATGTTTTATATGGTAAAACCAAAGTAAATTTCATTCCAAATCAGGACATGGGTGATTACGTTATTGTTATTAACGCTAAAGATATTAAAACTACCGGTAATAAAACCGAACAAAAGATATATTACAGACATACAGGCTATCCTGGCGGTATAAAAAGCGAAGTTCTTAAAGATTTATTAAAAAGAGACGCTACTCAGGTTATTCAAAAGGCAGTTAAAGGAATGCTGCCGAAAAATAAGATATCAGTATCCGCAATAAAGAGATTAAAGGTATATGTGGATGAAAATTATGATAAATCGTATAAAGGGTTGAAAGAATTAAAACTTGATAGGAGTTAAATATAATGCAAGAAACGAAAGAGAAATTTATACAAAAGACAGGAAGAAGAAAAACCGCCATTGTCAGAGTTAGATTGTTAAAACCAGGGAAAGGGCATATTATTGTTAACGAACAACCAGTAGACCATTATTTTAGTGATATATATAGGGCAGAAAATCATATTTTAAAGCCTTTAATTCTAGTAGGTTTAGATAAAAAGTTTGATCTTTCTATAAAAGTTGAAGGCGGAGGAAAGAACGCTCAAATTGATGCAATCAAACTAGCTATAGCAAGGACAATTATAAGTTATGACGAGAAATACAAAACAACTCTTAAAAAGGAAGGTTTTTTGACTAGAGATTCTCGAATGAAAGAGAGAAAGAAATACGGCTTAAAGAGAGCACGTAAGGCCCCTCAATTCCGTAAGAGATAAAAGAGAGAAATAATGGACATATTAGAAAAACTAATAAGCACAATTAATGTAAATATATCTTTTACAGAAATAACCAAAAATCCACTATTTATAGTGGATTTTTTGATAGTTTTATTGATAATTTATTGGTTCTATAAGCTTTTGAAAAATACTAGAGCAGTACGCATATTTTATGGTTTTGTTTTTTTATTTATAGCCATGTTCTTAAGCTCAATTTTTCACTTATACATACTCAATTGGGTTTTAAGGATTATGCTAACAGTCCTGCTGGTTGCTATACCTGTAGTTTTTCAGCCAGAATTAAGGAATACTCTAGAAAAGATCGGTAGGACAGGTTTTAAGGCAAAAAGCTTTAAAGATATTACTACTCAAGAGTTTTTAAATTCTATTCTTGGGGCAATTGCCAAAATGATAGTAAATAAAATCGGCGGTATTATAGTAATTCAGAGAAAGACTGGGCTTGGTGAATATATAGAAACAGGCGTTATTTTAGATGCATTAATTTCTAAAGAATTAATAATTAGTTGTTTTAATGATGACAGTCCTTTGCATGATGGGGCCATGATAATCTCCAATGGTAAAATTTCTGGTGCCTCATGTGTCTTGCCGCTGTCAGAAAATAATTCTTTATCCGGGCTAGGTACAAGACATAAAGCAGGTGTAGGATTATCAGAACAGACTGATGCGGTTGTAATAATTATCTCTGGTAAAAACGGTAATATTTCATTAGCGGTAGATGGTGTTATTTTAGAAAACATACATTTTAATGACCTGGAAAATAAATTAAGAAAAATATTTATAGATGATAATTCAAAAAAAATGGGAATCAGCAATTATTTTAGAATAGGACAATAAACTTGTTCATTATTATATAGGCTCAGAAAAATCTAGAAAGTTATTTTCTAGATTTTTTTATGATTATTATATTGTACAAATATTATGTTCATTGACGATTAAATTCAGTCTCAAATAAGCTAATAAACATATTATTTGAATGTTTATATTAACTTATAATATTCTTATTTTCCCAATAGAAAATTTATAATTAAGTATATGAATATATCAATTTATAACTAAATAAATTTATATAAAAATAGATTAATAATAAGGTCAAAACAATCTTAGTTTTTGGAGTATAGCTTATCTTCAGGCTTGCTATTATAGAGCTGGCTATTGACAAAGAGTAAACTATATGATATAATGTTTCTATAGTAAAAATACTTTAAAATCTCTATATAAATTTCCTTATCTGTAGAATGGTAGTGAAATTCCAATCACAAGCTTCCCCCTGTTTGTGATTGGCTTTCTCTACCATTCAAAACGGGTGCCCATTCCACCAGTTTAAATGTAGTGGTTGGCACTGTGGTAATTAAATAATAATTGCTAGAGTGCTAACTGCTACCCAACCAGAGAGAGGTAGGGAAAACGCAAAGAATGGGTTTGTGTGCCACGCTCTTAAATGTTTATCTAATTACTGTTTAAGGGGAACCCGAAAACGGTTTTAGAAGACTAAAAGAGTTTTCAAAAAGGCACGGCAAACGCCAATAATTACAAAGAAAGGGGCGAATTTGCGACAGTGCCTTTTCTTATATCTAAAAAAAGAACAACTAATTTGTTCAATCATAATTTTATTAAATATTTATAATATTATTAACAAAGAGAAATAGAATAAATAGAAGTACTTGAAAAAAGCGAATCATTTCTTTAAAATTCTTATAAGACTAACATTTAAAGGAGCATTATGTTAAACAAAGATTTTATAAATGAAAGACAAAAAGATTTATCAGAACAAAAAGAAAGATTAGAAAAAGAACTATCTGGTATTGCTACCAAAGATCATGGACAGTATCATCCAAAATTTTCTAACCTTGGTGACCTTGAAGAACAGAATGAGCTAGAAGTAGAAGAATATGATGAAAGCATTGATGCTGAAAAAAATATTAATAAATTGCTCAATGATACAGTCGATGTGCTTGAGAGAATTGAAAAAGGAAATTACGGGTACTGCACTAATTGTAAAAAAGAAATAGGTCTCGAAAGACTTAAGGCTTATCCGGCTGCAGAACTATGTATTAAATGTAGTAAAGAAAATGAATAATATATGTACTTCAAAAAATATGTTGAAAAAGAAGATGCTGAAGTAAGATTAGACAAAATATTAGCTAAATATTTTAATCAGTTTTCTAGATCATATATAAAGTACTTAATAGATAATCATCGCGTTAAAGTAAATAACAAAGAAGAAAAGCCTTCCTTCAATTTAAAGGAAGGTGATTTTATTATGCTTAACACTTTTAAGCAAGAGCAATATCTCAAATCTAAAATTAAGCTTAAAATTATTTACCAAGATAATGATCTTTTAGTAATAGATAAACCGGCAGGGTTATCTGCTCATCCTAACGAAAAATCATTAAAGCTTAGAGAAGAAGTAACTTTACTGGATATATTAGTTAGGGATTTTCCGAAAATTAAGAAGATGGAAGGTAAAAGACCCGGCATCGTTCATCGCCTAGATAAAGAAACTTCAGGATTAATGATAGTAGCTTTAAATAAAAAGTCTTATGAAGTATTAAAAAAGCAGTTTCAGGCTAGGGAAGTTAAAAAAATATATAAATCTCTTTTATTAGGCAGATTAAAGCCCAGAGAGGGTGCTATTGAGGCATCAATAGGGCGGAGTTACAAGGATAGGTCAAAAATGTCTGTTGTTGGCCGCAATGAAGGCAAAGCCGCTATTACGGAATATAAAGCGGTTGAATATCTTTTAGGTAATAATAATTCATACTCATTATTGGATATATACCCAATTACTGGACGTACACATCAAATCAGGGTTCATTTTTCATCTATTGGTCATCCTGTTGTTGGAGATAAGATTTATGGGAAAAAAAGAAAGATAAATGGTTTGAATCGACAATTTCTCCATGCTTATTCTATTGAATTTACCTTGCCCAGTGGTCGGCGTAGAAAGTTTAAATCTGAGCTGCCTGAAGACTTAAAATCTTTTCTAAACAAGTTAGCAATAGCGGAATAATTAAAAAGACCCTCTGATTAGAGAGCCTTCTTAAAACAAAGAAAGGGACAAATTTCTTATTTTTTATTATCTAAATTAAAACAATCAAAGCAAAGAACGGGTTTTTCTTTCGGATTAAATGTTACATGAAATGATTTTTTACACTTTGAACATTCAATCGGATAGGTATTTTCATTAGGTCTTGTGACATTTTCTTTGCCCCGACACTTAGGACATTTTTTAGGTTCTGCAAATCCTTTTTCTTCAAAAAACTTTTGCTCGCCGCAAGGAAAAATAAACTCCTCTTCGCATTTTTCGCATTTTATAGTTTTATCTGCATACTCCATTATTATTTCCTTTAGCTTTGTATAATAGCATATTTTTATAATTTTGTCCAGATTTTTGTTTATTATTTTGATCCAAGATATTGCTTGCCCACCATCGTTTATTTTGCTAAGATTAGCTTTACCATTAGGAGTGTTAATATTAAATGAAAAGCGATACCAAAATAGATTTTAAGCTATCCGACTGGGATATTGTGGGTCATGAAAACCAGATAGAATATCTTAAGTCATCTGTTTTAAAAAATGATATAGCCCATTCTTATCTTTTTTCAGGTGAAGAAAAAATAGGGAAAAAAAGGATTGCGCTTACATTTATTAAATCTTTAATGTGTTTATCTGATTTAAGACCCTGCAACAAATGTATATCTTGCCAGCAAATAGATAAATTGATACATCCTGATGTTGCTTTTATATCCAGTACGGGTTCTATAAAAATTGAAGCAATCAGAGGCATTATATCAAAAACCAACCTAAAACCCTTTAATGCGCCTTATAAGGTAGCTATTATCAATAATGCGGAGAATCTTACAAATGAAGCGGCTAATGCGTTTCTTAAGACTCTAGAAGAGCCTCCTGGACAATCTGTGATTATCTTAATAACTAAGGATCATTCTCTATTATTGCCGACGATTATCTCCAGATTAAGGATGATTAGATTTTTTAGGGTTCCCACAAAAGACTTAGAAAAGTTAATTAATGGTGATAAAGATAAAGACTTATTATTAAAAATCGCATCCGGTAAAACAGGCAAGATTTTTGATTTAATAAATGATCCTACAAAAATTATTAAATATGAAAACTGGTTAGAGCAATTAGATGAAATTTTGTCAGGTGATAAAGTAAAAAATTTAGAATATTCTACTCAAATAGCGAAAATATATGATTCTGATCCTGAAGAAGTTATAGAAATGCTAAGATTTTGGATTTTGATCTTTAGAGATTTTCTTGATTTCAAGCATAAAGAGCCATTATTTTTTAAGCAAAATAATTTGAATTTTATGGAAACACTTAACACTGAGGTAATTATCGATATAATTAGATATATTGGGTATATAGAAAATAAAATATCCAATATAAACAGCGGTATTAACAGTAAGTTAGCTTTAGATTTAGTAATTCTTAAAATTGGAAAGATAAAAAAACTATGAAAGCAGTAGGAATTAGATTCAAAAACAATCCTAAAATATATGATTTTCTAGAAAGTGAAGAAAAAGTGGAAATCGGTGATTTAGTTATTGTAGAAACTTTGTTTGGCGAAGATGTTGGAGCAGTCGTTTATATTGATAAAAAAATAGAAAAAAATAATAAGCCGACCCAAAAAATGATAAGGAAGACGAGACCCGAGGATTTTGAAAATCAGAAACAATTCGAACAGGAAAAAGAAAAATACGAAAAAATCTTTAAGGAATGTGCGAATAAATATGAATTAGAGATGAAACTCGTAGGAACAGAGCTGTCTCTGGAAGATAAAATTATCTTTTTATTTACCGCGGAAAATAGAGTTGATTTTAGGGATCTGGTAAAGGAGCTTATCAAAAAGACAAAACGGCAAGTTAGATTAAGACAGATTGGCCCAAGAGATGAATCTCAGTATTTGGGAGGTTTTGGTCAATGTGGTCGGCAAATATGCTGCCAAAAGTTTCTAGGCACAATTGAAAGCGTTACAATGGATATGGCTAGAGATCAAAACATGGCATCTAAAGGAAGCTCCAAAATTTCAGGTTTATGCGGTCGTTTGATGTGTTGTCTTTCTTTCGAAGAAAATACCTACAAAGAAATACTTAAGAGTTTGCCTAAAATAGGTGATAAGATTAAAACAAAAGAAGGTGTCGGCAGAATTATTGGTATTAACGCATTAAAGAAAAAGGTTGAAATTGAATTATCTGAAGGAGCAAGAATGGAGGTAGATTTATAAATATGGAAGCAATTGTTGTAATAATTATCGGATCAATTTTAATAGTGTTTTTAAAAAAACTGCCCACTAACAAAGATCGGCTATCCAAGCATAGCTTACCGCAGTCGATTTCTGCACTTTTTTCAAGCTTTAAAAAACACAGCGAAGATAATAAACAACCCGAACAGACTAATGAAAAGTCAATGTTTGATTTATTGGAGGAAGATAAAAAACAAAATGCAATAGCATCAAAAGAAGAAATGTTAGAAAAAGCTGATTCACTGCTTAAAGCAAATAATCTAGATCAGGCTGAAGATTTATATATAAAAGTGCTTAAAGATAACCCCAAGAATGCAAAAAGCTATAAAGGCTTAGGTCAAATATGTTTTAAGAAAAAAGATTATAAAGATGCTCTGGAGATTTTTCAAAAATTAGTCGAAATATCATCAAAAGATTCTTCGGCTTATTGTAATTTAGGAATGTGTTATTTTAAGAAAAAAGATTTTAAAAAAGCTATAGAAAGCTACAAAAAGGCGATCAAAATTGAGAAAAAAGCATTTTATCTTAAAAACTTAGCGATTACTTATTATAGCGATGAGAATTATAAAGAAGCAGTTGAAACATTTTTTAAAGCCTTGCAGCTAGGGGATAATAACGAGAAATCAATTTTATTGATGAAAGATATGTTAAAGAAGATAAGTGATAAAAAAAGAGTCGAAAAAATTACAAAATTTATTGAAAAAATAAGCAAACAGAATTAGAAATTGAGTCTAAAAGTATTTGAAAAAGCTCTAGAAAATGTTATAATAGCATAGTTATTTTAGCCGATAAAATAACTATGCCGGGGTAGCTCAGTGGTCAGAGCAGTAGTTTTGTAAACTATTGGTCGCGAGTTCGACTCTCGCTCCCGGCTCCAGAAAAATGTATAAATGGGCAGGTACCGAAGCGGTCAAACGGGGCAGACTGTAAATCTGCTGGCATTAGCCTTCGGGGGTTCGAATCCCTCCCTGCCCA
>PFOW01000010.1 GCA_002792735.1 bacterium CG_4_10_14_0_2_um_filter_33_32 | reverse complement strand
ATCTATTCTTAATCTAATCCTTAAAACCCTGGAAGACACCTTCTCATGGGTAGGCAAGGTTAGGGATTTTGTGGGCGGACAGTTTAGTAAACTATTAGGTAAATAATTCAAAAAATTTTAATCGAGCTGAAAAGAGAAATAAATATGCCTCTTGCGGCGTATTTATTGTTTCGTAAGATTGATAATATAAATCCATAAATCCGAAAACCTCCTTTTTTGTCATTCCTGCGGAAGCAGGAATCCAGAAAGTACTAGATTCCCGCCTTCGCGGGAATGACGAGATTAGTAACTTTTCTTTCAATAATGTCTATCAGGATTTATTAATGAGGTTTTCGGATTCACAGCTAGACTATTGACTAATTTACAAAAATAAGGTATAATATATATTATAATATAGACTTGTAGAGAAACAGAATAAAAAATTATACTCAATTTACGATCGTTTGTCCACTTGATTAAATAGCAGCAGTAAGCAGAATAAAACAAAAATAAAAAAGGAGACAATGAGAAAATTTAAATCAGGCACGAAAATTTTAAAAGCAGGCATTTTTTTGGCTGTAATAGGAGCCACCCTGTTTTTTTTAAATTCCAGTGAATCACAAAAGGCAGATATAAAATCAGATAATATAAATATTAGTAAATTTGTTCATCTTACATTTGATCCGGAAAGAGGTTTGGATGCGCTTCGTTTTTCAGCGCAAGATATCCTTACTTTAAACAAAGAAGAAAAATCAAAAGATTATATTTCTCCCGTTTACAATCTGTCTTTTGAATCAAACGCCATATCACCAGACTGGCAAGGGCAAGAGCTAAAAGACAACTCAGTGAAACTGTTTGTAAAATTAAATGATTCAAAGGGTTGGAATGATTGGCAGGAAGTGAAGGTAGAAGATATCGATGAAGGAAAGGATGGGACAAAGACCGATAAAAAATTCGGTGAATTATTTTTTGGCAATAAAATAAACGCTTTTCAATATAAAGTAAGCTTGTCAAAGAATACGGACGGAAAGCCACCCGTTATCCGAAACGTTAATTTTTCTAATATAGACTCAACAAAGGGGCCTAAGCTCTCGCCTAACCAAGGCATAATCAAAAAAGCGAACGCTTCTCCGCGAATTATTTCTCGAGCAGAATGGGGATGCCCGGAAAAGGATTATTCTCCAGATTGGCCTCCCCAATATCAATCAGCAACCCATGTTATTATTCATCATACAACTGGGGATATAGGATATGGAGATACATATAGCCAAATGAGGGCTATTTGGCATCACCATAGATATAGAACCAATAGCGACGGTAGCGTTTGGGGTGATATCGGCTATAACTATGTCATAGATGGTTATGGCAACGTTTTTGAAGGTCGTTTCGGAGGAGAGAATGTAGTTGGAGGACATGCTTATCCATATAATTGGGGTTCTATCGGAATCTCTATAATGGGTGATTATGTAAATCATGATATTTCTGATGCATCAAGAAGCTCTTTAACTGATGTGATGGCTAAAAAATTTGGGGATCGAAATTTATATCCAACTGGTAATCGTGTAATTGAAGCAAAAAACGTGAACGGTAATAAAGTATCTGATTATTGGGGAAGAACCACCCCCTCCCTTAATGGAATTATAGGACATAGAGACGCTAACCCAACTGCCTGTCCTGGCGGAGCTTTTTTCAATACCTTTGGCAATGAAAATTGGGGGATAAGATACTGGACCAATCTTCAATATAATCAATACAAAAGTTCAATCTCTATTTCTGAATTTTCAATATCTCCGTCCAACCCTTCTTTAGGTGAGACAGTGACAGTTAAATTTAAGGCCAGGAATCTTTTGAATGCCTCAAATATTGTTGAATCAGTCGGAGTTGCTACTAGGTTTGGAGAATGGAATGAAGACACTGGGTTTAACAATAATGTAACTTTTTATCCAAATGAAACTAAACAATTTGAATACACAAAAAAATATTGGAGACTTGGAACTTATTCATCTTGGATCTCATATAAACAATACGGTATATGGCGGAATGCCTTTTCTGATAGTGGAGTTCCGGGAGGATTAAATATCGCAACTCATATACCAAATGTAAAAGTTATAGAAAGTTTATCCTTAAATCCTGAATATCCTCTTGCAGATCAAACCCCCGAAACTTCTTTTAAGATTCATAATTATGATTCTAGGCCAGCAACTATTAATGCAATCGGAGTAGCAGTAAGATTTAATGGACAAAATAGAGACTTTGTTTGGAAGCCTATTACTTTAGATCCGGGTGCAGAGTATACTTATGCCGATTCTCAGACTTTCAGTCAGGTAGGACAATATTCAAGCTGGGTATCTACTTTATGGCCAGATAATAATTGGAGAAACATAGGGGCAGATCAAAACAAAAAATCTGATTTAAATTTTGGTGTATATCAAACACCCGCCGATTCAAAAATTTCATCATCATTAAGTATCTCCCCTAAATATCCAGTTAAAGGACAAACAGTTACTGCTTCTTTTAGAGTCAAAAACTTTGGAAGTCAGTCAATAAGATATTATAGAATTGGTGTTGCTCTTCGCGGACCAAATGATTTCGATTTAATTAATGATTTTACTTGGCGTACAGAAGTAATTCCTGGCAATACAGAAGTTACATTAAATTACAGTAAAGTTATCAATGAAGCAGGAAGTTATTCTGCTTATCTGTCTTCTTATAATGGAAGTTCTTGGAGTAGTGATCTGCCGAAGACTTCAAACGATGTAAGTTTATCTTCAAACTTTACAGTTTATCAAACAGCAGCTGATCCAAAAATTACTTCATCTTTAAATATAACCCCTCAAGATCCGGTTATGGGTCAAGCGGTTACCGCATCTTTTGAGATTAAAAATTTTGGCGATCAGCCTATTGATTTTAAATCCTTGGGAGTTGCCGTTAGGATAAATAATCAGCCCCAAGATTTTACTTGGAATGCATATACTCTTTTAGGAGGCGAACCGAAAACCATTACCTTAACTCAAAACTTCAATTCCGCCGGTAATTATAGCGCATGGATATCAGCCTATTGGCCGGCTGGTTATTGGAGTTCATTCCAAACAACCGGTACAAATATTCAAACTTCCGCAAACTTTGGAGTAAGTGATTTTATTGATAAAATACGAATTTCTTCATTTTCAATATCACCCACTAACCCGGTAGTTGGGGAAGAAGTAACCGCAACGGTTGGGGTTACAAATTTAAGTAACGCAAATATTTCTATCAATACTTTTGGAGTTGCCGTTAGGATTAATCCAAAAGACGGATTTTTACCTAAAGATTTTGCTTATACTTCTTTAAATCTGCAAGCAAATCAACCAACAACTTTAACTTATAAACAGGTTTTTAATAATTGGGCATACTACGAAACATTTATTACTTATTATTATGGCGGTAAATGGTACTATCCTATGAACAATAATGGTGTTTCTGGAATGTTAAGTTTTACTACTCATTTACCAGATATAAGAATTACTTCCAATATTGTGATAGATTCTGTAAGTCCTATAATGGGCCAGACAATAGGAGGCTATTTTACTGCGAAAAGTTTTGATTCAAGGCCAGTAAATTTAACTATGGGGATTGCGTCAAGGTATGATAATCAAAACAAGGATTTTGAATGGAAAAATATTACTTTCCAGCCGGGAAAAAGTAAGCAGTATAGTGCAACAAGAACAGCTGATGCTGTTGGCAATCACTGGGCATGGATTTCAGTTCACTCGCCTTTAGGATATTGGTACACACCTTCTTTGGCGGATGGCGCAACTATATCTAGCACTCAATTTAATGTGATTGCTCATCTAACTACACCTATAGTAGTAACAGGTGTAGGCGGAGATTATGCAATTAGAAATTCAAGCGGACAAACTTTAGCCATTAAAAACCAATGGAACGAAACCTCTGTTTCTTATACAAATGGAAAATATTATATTACTGCTCCAAACTTTGCGCTGGTTACTAATTCTTATATCAGATTAGAACCAATTGGAAACACAGTTATGCAAATTAATTCTTATTATGATCCTAACTGGAACAGCACTATAAATTACAATCGTTTTAAGGGTACAATTGAAATTAAATATTCCCAAACCTCCAATGCTTTGTGGGCTATTAATGATTTACCAATGGAAGATTATTTAAAAGGAATGGCTGAGACCTTGCCGTCATCTCACCAGGCTCACTTAATGACAATGTCAGTAGCTGAACGGAGTTACGCTTATTATCACCTTGTGCATAATGGCAAACATCCGGGTGAGCCTTTTCATTTATTGAATTCGCGTACCGTGAATGGAGTAAAAAACGGGGATGACCAGGTTTATGTAGGCTATGGGATTGAAGAACAATCTTCTGCAATAAGAGATGCTGTTAATGCTACTTCCCAAAAGGTTGTTACTTATAATAGTTTGCCGGTTGTAACTCCTTATTTTTCTAGAAGCGATGGGATTACTCTTTCCGCCCAAGACACTTGGAGATGGGATTGGGCTCCATGGTTAATTTCTGTTCCAGATCCTGACTGTAATGGTATGACTAGAGCTGGACATGGAGTTGGTTTATCTGCTTACGGGGCATTAAAAAGGGCAGAACGAGGGGATTCTTATGAATCTATTTTGCAGTATTATTACAGAGGTACTTCTTTGGGAAGTATTAATAATCCTGGTATTAAGATAGGAATTTATAAAGTTCAATATTAATGAGGTTAATGTGAATATAAAAAAATTCATAGTTATTACTATTTTTTTCTTTATAACAAGTTTATTTTTGTTTTTTAATTCAAATAGAGTTTATTCAGCTGATGGTCCTGTTTTGAAGGGTGAGTTTAAGAAAGATGAATTATTAGTTAAATTTAAAAATCAAAATTATATTGATAGTCTTTTAAGTGATTTAAAAGTAGAAAAGAAGACTAACATTACTAATGGTTTATACAAAGTGAAAATTGCCGCAAATGAAGATATTGAAAAAGTTTATAAGCTTCTTAAAGCAAATTCAAACATTGATTATGTTGAACCAAATTATAAAGTAAAAATTGCCGCCGCTCCAAACGATTCTTATTATTCGCAGCAGTGGGCTTTACAAAAAATTAGTGCTTCGTCTGGTTGGGACAAAACTCAAGGTAATTCAACTACGAAAATTGCAATAATAGATACAGGAGTTGACTATAACCATGAGGATCTTCAATCAAAGATATGGGTTAATTCTGGTGAAATAAGCGGTAATGGAATTGATGATGATAATAATGGATACATTGATGATTATAATGGGTTTGATTTTTTTAACGGTACTTTGCAAAATCCTTCGCTTCCTTTTAATAAAGATACTAACAAATGGGTTAATGATAGTAATGCCGCTATTGATGATCATGCTCACGGAACTTGTGTAGCCGGAATCGCCGGAGCGATTTCAAATAATAGTGTTGGTGTAGCCGGAATTGACTGGAATGCAAAAATTGTTCCCTTAAAAGCCTTAGGTAGTGATGGCAGTGGTTATATTTCTGATATTGTTGCAGCCATTCAATATGCCGCCGATAATAATATAGCTGTTGTTAATTTAAGTTTAATTTCTGATAGCTACAGCTCATCCTTGGAAAGTATAGTAAATTATGCTTATGGAAAAGGTGTTATTATTGCTGCCGCTGCCGGAAACGATGATTCTAGTAATGTGCTTTACCCCGCTAAGTTTACAAATGTTCTAGCTGTGGGTGCGAGCAATTCTTCAGACCAAAAAATTACTCCAAGTATGACTGGTGGAGTTTGGGGTTCTAATTATGGTCCGGAATTAGATGTAGTAGCGCCGGGAATAAATCTTTACACCACTGATATATCAGGAGTTGGGGGTTATAGTAATGGAAATTATCTTTTCGATTTTAGGGGGACTTCCGGCGCTACACCTCATGTTGCCGGAGAAGCAGCCTTATTAAAAGCTTTTTTCCCTTCATTTAGCAATAGTCAAATTATGTCTAAAATAAAAAGTGGGGCGGATAATATTGATAGCGTTAACCCGAGTTATTCAGGCTTATTAGGAAATGGTAGAATTAATTTGGAAAAAACTATTTCATTTGAATCATCGGTTTCCTCTAGTCTTAATCTTTCTCCTGCATCTGTAATAGTCGGCGGTAGCAATACTGCTTCTGTTACTATTCATAATTATTCTTCTTCCCCAATAACCTACAAAGCCTTAGGAGTTGCTGTTCGTTTAAATGAGCCGGCTTGGAATCCAAGGGATTTTACATATGATAATAATGTAACAATCGATGCGGGCGCTGATTATGTTTTCGAGAAATCTAAAAACTTTACTGAATTAGGTAACTATAGAATGTGGGTTGCTGCTTTAGATAATACTGACCATTGGTTGTCATTAGGCAGTATAAATAGTTCTATTTATCAAATTACACCTCAAGCAAGTTACCCCAACTTAAAGATTTCCACATCTCTTTCTAAATCACCAAATGAAACCCCAGGATTAGGGCAGGAAATAACTTTTAATTTTA
>PFOW01000009.1 GCA_002792735.1 bacterium CG_4_10_14_0_2_um_filter_33_32 | reverse complement strand
TAACAAAGATTGACTATGCAAACAACCACCTGCTACTAAAAGGTAAGAAACTAGTAAACTGGCAAGGGACGCACCCTTACCAAGAACAGTCCCCAACAACTTCTATTCAATCACCAAATCTCCCAATATTTCTTTTGAATCAATTTCGTAATCTTCGATAAATTCTTTATAAATTGATTTAGCTATAATATTTTGATCCTTTTGCTGATCAAAATATTCTAATATTAGCTCTGGCTTTAACCAGTTAGTATACTTTAATCCTAAATAATTTGCATAACTTGAGTATTTATATTCCTCGGCAAGGGACGCACCCTTGCCAGATTGAATAGCAAAAGGATTAAGATGAATATAGCGAGAGAGATGAAAAAGGTAATTATCTGAATTGACTAAAACTGCTTTATATCTCCCCTGAAAAAGATATCCCACTCTATCATATTTTTTATTAAAATACATAGAATAATTTGTTGCAACACATCTCATAAAATCTATTATGTCCTTTTCACTTGATTGCCTAAGAATTAGATGAAAATGATTTGGCATAAGACAGTAACATAGCAAATCTATGCTGTTATTGAAATTCTTTCTTACAAAACAGGCTTTCTTTTGCGGATCTAGGTCTTTTAAATTATCAGGATTATCGAGATACAACTTAAGGTAAAATAAAAAAGTAGAATAATCTTGATCATCCAAAAATATATCCTGTTTATTTATTCCACGATTATAAATATGGTAGATGCCGTTTTCTACATACTGCTTGATCGAATTTTTGCTTGGCATATTAATAATAATACACCAACCCATAACTTTGGCAAGGGTGCGTCCCTTGCCAAAGGATAATTATCATTTTAGATAAAAACGCCACGGATAATTAGCACAGTGTTTGGCATAATCAACACCGATACGTTTAGCCGTATCAATATTATTTTTTGACACTATTGTGCCTCTATCTTCAATCCATAGATTGGAGAAAGTAATAAGATCCTCTCCATTAAAATCTTTATTAATTTCTAGAAAACGACATAGTTTTCCCGGACCGTCTGTTTTGATATCTGCATAATCAATATTCTCATTATTGATTGGCTTAATCGCCCTAATTAATACTGCAGCCGGAAAATCCTTCTTTTCAGTAACTATATTAAAGCAATAATACATTCCATAAATCATATAGATATATGCAATACCTGGCTTATCGAACATAATTTTTGTTCTTTCTGTCTTACCTTTTGATGCATGAGAAGCTAAATCATCAAAACCCATATAAGCTTCTGTCTCAACAATTTGACTAACTATCTTTTTTTGGTCTATCTTTCTTATAACAAATTTGCCCAAGAGCTCTTGGGCAACCGTTAAAGTATTTCTATTAAAAAAACTGCGATCTAATCTCTTCATAAGAAAATTATATCCAAAATATTATAATAAATTAACCGTTATTTTCTTTTATCTTTCTTGGTTCTGCAAAAATCATTCTTCCTGCAACTGTCTGAAAAATTCTAGATACTTCAGCGTTAACTGTTTCCCCTATGTACTTATCACCGCCCTCAATCACAACCATCGTACCATCCGGCAAATAACCAACTCCTTGTTTCTTTTCTTTACCCTCTTGCACAACTTTAATTTCCAATTGTTCACCCGGCAAAATAATTGCTCTTAAGGCATTTGCAAGCTCATTTATATTGAGCACATTAATCTTTTGGATTTGCGCCACTTTGTTTAAATTATAATCAATTGTTAGAATATATGATTTTCTTTTTTTGGCAATTCTAATAAGCTTTTCATCCACTTCTTTAATATCCGGAAAATCATCTTCTATAATTTGAAGATCAACATTTTTCATTTTTCGCATATTTTCCAGAATTTCTAATCCCCTTCTACCCCTACTTCTTTTTAAATTATCGTGAGAATCTGATATTTTGTGCATTTCATGTATAACGGCTTTCGGAATTATAAGCTTTCCTAAAATAAATCCTGTTTTTAAAATATCCTCTATCCTACCGTCAATAATAACGCTAGTATCAACTACCAGCTCTTGTCTACCCACAGTCATTACTTCCACTTTTTCAGCCTCAGAAGTCATTTTAAGAAACTTTAAGTCTTTAAAAAATCTTTCAAAAAAATTAAGAATAAGTTTTTCCTGCGTAATAAAAATATAAATGCCGGCCAAACCAAGCATTATTGATA
This sequence comes from bacterium CG_4_10_14_0_2_um_filter_33_32, assembly GCA_002792735.1. Taxonomy (NCBI): domain Bacteria; species bacterium CG_4_10_14_0_2_um_filter_33_32. Next base: position 13,740 of record PFOW01000009.1, on the reverse strand, counting down.
TCACCACTGGCATAAATTCACCAATTATACCCGGAATCTTACTAATAGCTGTATTAAAAAGCGCTGATATCAATAATCCGATTATTAAACCTAAAACACCAATTATAAGTTTTTTTAATGATACTTTTAATAACTTAAAGGTAAGCAGGAGAACACCTACTATAACAGCCAATGCGGTTGTAAAAAATAATAAGTCCATAATAAAACCCCCTTGATAAAAATAAATCCGAGTACATATAATACAACTTTTTTACTAAAAAATAAATACTCTATTTATCTAATGCTTTTCTCTCAAATTCTTCTAAATTAGATACTCTTATAATTTCCATTGTATCTGATTTGTAATCTACTCCTACCGGAACAACGCATCTCTTAAACCCAAGTTTCTCAATCTCTTTTAATCTTTCCTGGGATCTGGAAACTTTCCTGATTTCGCCAAGGAGTCCCACTTCTCCAAAAACTACCATGCCCTCTTTAGGTTTTGCTTTTCGATAAGAAGAAATAATTGACAAGCAAACTGCCAAATCCATCGCTGGTTCTTTAGCTTTGAGACCTCCGACAATATTTAAATAAACATCCAAAGTTCCTAAAGGAATTCTTAAGTTGCGGCTTAAAACGGCTATTAAAATCTGTAATCGGTTTAAGTCATATCCGCCGGCTGTTCTTTTTGGATAACCAAAATTAGTCTTGGTAATTAATGTTTGTATTTCCGCAAGCATTGGACGGGTACCTTCCATTACTACTGTAACGGCAGAACCTATCTGGGGTGATCCTTTAGATAAAAATACTTCTGAAGGATTCTTAATTTCCAATAAACCTTTATCAGTCATTTCAAAAATTCCTATCTCGGAAACCGCTCCAAAACGGTTTTTAGTAGTCCTTAAAATCCTAAAAGCATGAAATCTCTCCCCCTCAAAATACAAAACAGTATCAACTAAGTGTTCCAAAATTTTTGGACCGGCAATAGAACCTTCTTTTGTTATATGACCCACAATAAAAACCGGCATATTATTAGTCTTTGCAATCTTTATCAAATGACTAGCCGACTCTTTGATTTGTGTAATACTTCCTGCACTATTTTCAAAATTAGAATTTTCAACTGTTTGGATTGAATCAATCACAATTAGATCGATTTTTTCTTTTGCCAAAACCTTATCAATTAATAAAACATCAGTTTCGGTTAGAAGAAAAATATTGCCGGTTTCCCCGCCCAGTCTGTCAGCCCTAAGTTTTATTTGCTGTTCTGATTCCTCACCAGACAGGTAAAGACACTTTAAACCTCTTTTAGATAAACTAGAAAGGACTTGTAAAATCAATGTGGATTTTCCTATCCCAGGCTCCCCTGAAATAAGAGTTACAGAGCCCAAAACAATCCCCTTATTTTTTTCTCCGCCCATGACACGATCAAATTCCGAAATGCCGGTTTGTATCCTTAACATTGGCATTTCTTTAATTGAATCAAGTTTTTTTAATGAGGCTTCTTCCAGTTTGACTCTTTTACTGCCTTTCGCCTTATTAAATTTCATCTCACTTAAACTATTCCACGCCCCGCACGCTGGACATTTACCTGACCATTTAGTTTGTTCATTACCGCATTGTTCACAAATATAGATTAAGTTGTTTGCCATGATATTAATAATATTATACTACAATTAAGTAAACAGCTGGCTAACGCCTGGCTATTGATTTTATTTTTATTAATTTTATCTTATCATTTTCAATATCTATCTTGATCGTATCACCTGCTTTAAAGTTTCCTAAAAGCATTCCTTCGGCTAGAGAATCCTCAATGAGATTTTGAACAACCCTCCTAATCGGCCTTGCGCCGTTTTCCGGCTCATAACCCTCTTTGGATATAAACTCTTCAACCTTCTTAGTAAATTTAAGCAATATACCCTGCTCAGACATTCGCTCTGCCAATTGTCTTAAATGAATATTTGCTATCTTAAAGATTGACTCTTTGTCTAAAGGTTTAAAAACTATTATCTTATCAATTCTATTTAAAAACTCAGGCCTAAATTTATCTTTTAAGTCTTTCAAAATATCTTTTTTCATTGAATTATATTTTTCTATTGCCCTTTGCTTGCTTTCCTCATCACTTGCTTTAAACCCAATTTCCGCCTGTTTGGTCAGCTTATCCATACCGACATTTGAAGTCATAATAATTATTGTATTTCTAAAGTCAACCTTACGCCCCTTAGCATCAGTTAAATAACCGTCTTCTAAAATCTGAAGAAGAATATTAAACACATCGGGGTGAGCTTTTTCTATTTCATCCAATAATATAAGCGAATAAGGATTATGCCTTACGGCTTCCGTCAATTTTCCGCCCTCTTCATAACCTACATAACCAGCCGGAGCTCCAACTAATCTTGAGACATTATGCTTTTCCATAAATTCAGACATGTCTATCTTAATTAAAGATGATTCATTCTCAAAAATTTCAGAAGCTAAAATTTTAGCCAATTCTGTTTTACCAACACCTGTTGGACCAAGAAATATAAATGATCCATTCGGCCTTTTCGCGTCAGAAATACCAACTCTTGATCTTCTGATATATTTTACAATTTCTGAGATAGCTTCATCCTGACCAATGATTTTTTTCTTCAGCTGCTTTTCTAAATCTAAAAGTGCCTCTGTTTCTTTTTTGATTAATTTAGTAATAGGCACGCCAGTCATAGAAGAAACTACCGAAGCTATCTGTTCCGCAGTAATACTCAACTCTTTAAAACTATTAGGCCTATCTCTATCGATTTCCTTAAGTTCTTCTTTAAGTCTCATTTCTTTTATTTTTAATTGCGCCGCCTTCTCATATTCTTGTTTTATAACGGCCTCTTCTTTTTCTTCCAACAGTTTTTCCAGTTGTTTCTGTTTTGCTCTTAAATTTTTGGGGATTTCACCATTTTCTACTCTAACTCTGGAGGCTGCTTCATCAACTAAATCTATGGCCTTATCAGGCAAAAATCTGTCTGTTATATATCTGTATGAGAATTTAGCCGCTGCCTCTAAAGCCTCGTCTGTTATTGTAATTTTATGATGATCCTCATAAAGTTTTCTAATACCCTTAAGAACCATGATAGTTTCCGGAACGGTAAGCTCTTTTACTATAACCGGTTGGAATCTTCTTTCCAAGGCAGCATCTTTTTCAATATATTTTTGATATTCATCCAGGGTCGTTGCTCCTATTGTCTGCAATTCACCTTTTGATAATGAAGGCTTTAAAATATTAGCTGCATCAATAGCACCTTCTGCTGCGCCAGCCCCAACAATAGTGTGAAACTCATCTATAAATAAAATTACATCCTTGGATTTTTTAACTTCAGTAATAACCTTTTTAAGCCTTTCCTCAAACTCTCCCCTGTATTTTGTGCCGGCAACCATGCCTGCCAAATCAAGAGTAAAAACCCTTTTGCCTAATAAAACTTCGGGTACTTCTTCGTTTACAATCTTTTGAGCTAATCCTTCAATAATAGCAGTTTTACCCACTCCAGGATCACCGATTAAAATTGGATTGTTTTTAACTCGTCTATTTAAGATCGAAATCACTCTTATAATTTCACGAGAGCGTCCAATAACCGGATCCAATTTACCTTCTTTAGCCTGCTCAGTTAAATCAAATCCAAATTTATCTAAAGAAGGAGTTTTTTTATTTGCAATATCTTTTCTTCTATTTGTAACCCCTTCACCAAAAACAGATAGATCTGATAAAGAAGATTCGGAAAAATCGTTCGCAAGTAAATTTTCTACTTGTTTCTTTATCTCTTCGGCAGAAACATCTAATCTTTCCAAAATATTATTTACTTCATAACTTTCAGCAAGGGTTCCCAAAAGCAAATGTTCAGTTCCTACATGCATCTGGTCATAGCGTCTGGCAAGATCCATTGCCTTCTCGATAATTTTTTTAGAATCAATTGAAAGCCCTATTTTATTGAACCCGGACGGTTCAATAAAATCCATAATTGATCTGACTTTTTCTAAAGTAACATTAAAGCTTCCCAAAATATCAGAAGCTAAGCCTTCTCTTGTACCTAGAAGACCTAGTAATATATGATTTGGTTTTATCTCGCTTCCGGATACTTCTGCTATTTTTTGAGCAGAAATTAAAGATTTTTTTGCATTATTTGTAAATCGATGAAAGTATTGATCCATTTTTACCTCCCGAGGCTTCGGAATATATATTCCTTACTGAAGCCGAGACCCCGATGCAGAATCGGGGCAGTCCCCCGATTGATCGGAGAGGACTTTTATTTTTTATTTTTGTTTTTAATGATTTTATTTCTTTGTTTTTTTAGTATTTTTTGAATCTTTTTCTTCTGTTTTTTTATCTTCTTTTACTGCTTCCTGCGAATCTTCTTTTTTCTTAGTTTTGTCCACTTTTTTCTCTTCCTCTTCTGGTTCTACATCTATTTTCCAACCGGTAAGTTTAACAGCAAGCCTTACATTTTGGCCGTTTTTTCCAATAGCTAAAGATAATTGATCGGCTGGTACAAAAATTTTAGCTTCTTTACTTTTTTCATCTATACCAACCTTAGTAACTTTTGCGGGAGATAAAGCATTTACTATAAAATTAATCGGATCTTGATCCCATAAAATACAATCGATTTTTTCATCAGCTAATTCCGCCATAACTGCCTGAACTCTTGTACCTCTCTGTCCCACACAGGAACCAACCGGATCAACGCCCTCTCTAGCAGACAAAATAGCTATTTTCGTTCTACTTCCTGCCTCTCTAGCTATAGACTTAATTTCTACTGTACCTGCGGATATCTCGGGTACTTCCAACTCAAATAATTTTTCTATTAACTTCGCATCAGAACGAGAAACAACAACTTGCGGACCTCTTGAAGTTTGCTCTACTTTTTCGATTAAGACTTTCATTCTTTGACCAATTCGATATCTTTCCCCTTCAACTTGCCCCGAGGGAAATATTATACCATTTGTTTTTCCGATATCAAGAATAACATTTCTTCCTTCTAATCTCTGAATTACTCCATTAACTAATTGACCTTCTTTGCCTTCATATTCTTCAAAAACAACTTCTCGTTCAGCTTCCCTTATTCGTTGAATAATCACCTGCTTAGCAGTTTGAGCCGCTATTCTACCAAAGCCTGCTGGTGCTGGACACTCAATTTCTATAGTATCTCCCACCTTGGCGCCTTTATTATATTTTTGAGCTTCTTTCTCTGTCATTTGACTTTCTTCATTTTCAACTTCTTCAACTACTTCTTTTAACAAGTAGATATCCATACCACCCGTTATTTGGTCTAAAACAACCTTGATGTTTTGCTCTTTATTCCCATAATCCTTTCTGTATGCGGCTGCTAATGCTGCTTCAACAGTTTGAATAACCTTTTCTTTAGATAAACCCTTTTCTTCAGCAATCAAATTAATAGCCTGAAGAAATTTTGACTGATCCATTATTACCTCGCTCTCAAGAGATTATAGCTCTTAGATTATATGTTTAAAAAAGTGAGCTCTTTTCGCTCACCTCTCTGTATAAATTTAACTTATTTAACGGTCTTTGTCAATGACTTATTTTTTAATTATCTCACCTTGAAGACAGTCTTGATGTAAATCTATTATCAATTTTGTAATCTTATACGGATGAGGTACTTTATCCAGAATAAATTCAGCTTGATTACCGGCTGACTGTACAGTAACATCACCAAAGTCCAAAAAAGTTCCCAGAGCACCTTTTATAGTACCAGTAACATCCTCAACATCAGATAAATATAATTCAGAAATTTTTCGATTAAAAAGACCCTCTTGGTCAATGTCAACTACTCTTTCATTGGTTATTACTGCAACATCTAAGTAATAATCTAGCCAACCGATGAAAGCTAGAGTACATACAAACATATAATATAGACCCATGCCTAAAACAAATAAATTATAAAAACCATTAGTAAGGTGTATGTAAGAATCTAGAATAAAGTACATTATTATGGGCAAAATTGACATTACGACAGCAAAAACACTTAAACCAATCATACATGACCAGTGCCGACGTAAAGTAATTTTAATTTCTTCGTTTTCTTTTTGTTCAAAAACCATAATTATTCCTATCGTTTGAAATCAAATATTTGACCAAAATTGATATCAAATGAAGCGCTTGCTCCATTTTTTAAAACAAAGAATATCGAGACTAATGCAATAACAATCATTATAGAGACATATAGTGTAATTGCTCTTTGGGTTAAATCTCCAGATATACTAAATTTACGAACATGATAAACGCCTGTCCAGCCAATAACAAAAAAGACGATTAAAGCAAAAGTATAAATAAGCCAAATTATTATCATAGATTTAAATATTAAATGATTTACAAATTTTTATCAAACAAGCTATAGAATGCGCTCTCTAAAAAAGAGCGCATTTTCTTAAAATTTAACTAATTGCTCAATCTGACAAGATTTTTTCGTCATATCTAACCATTCAGTAAAAGATTTTCCCTTTATCAGAATCTGTCTTACATGTACTTTATCGCTACTCTTTTCTTCAACTTTGATTATAAAGTATCCGTAGTTTGTCTTAAAAATATTCGATACTTCTCCAACCTTTAATGAAAAAGCCTGTTTTTCGAACTCTTCTACCATCTGACCTTTGCTTATCCATCCTATATCACCACCTTTAGCTGACGTAGAACTATCCTGGCTGTATTTTTTAGCTAAATCGGCAAAATTACTTCCGTTCTTAATCTGGCCTAAAACATTCTCCGCCTTTGATTTAGCTTCACTATTAAATTCATCTGAAGTAGTAACCTGGGTTTGCATTTTTTCTTTTTGTATCTTTGGTAATAAATAATATGTTTTGTATTCTTCTTTTGTAAGACCGTAATAATTAGAAATCATCTCCTGAAATTTAGTATCACCACCATTAACATTGGATATTTTTTCATAATCTTTATCAATTTCTTCCTGAGTTACTTTAACATTTAAAGTGCTGAGATTCTGACTGATGATTAATGTATCAACCATTTGGTTAAATATTTCTTCTCTAAGTTTTTTCTTTTTATCACCACTGTTTAAATCGATTTTTTGAATTTCACTTTGGTATTTTACTTGAGCACTTACCTCTTTCTCGAAATCCTTCTTGCTTATAGATTTACCGTTAACCCTGCCGGCAACACCCGCATTTGCCATAAATAGCATAATAACAGTTGCCAATACCAAAAGACCTACAAAACCGAAAAGAAATTTAAAGATCATTGGTGTATTAATATTACCTAACGTCTTTTTGATGTTTTCCATCTTATTCCTCTTTTTAATCACTATATCATTTTAATTATAGAAACAAATAAGCTAATTGGCAATTGTTTGTTTATTAACCATTAAAAAGTTGATCTTGTATTCTTTTACCCATATGTTTTAACGCCTTTTGGGTCACTTTTCTTCCTTGTCGGGTTCTCTCTAAAAAACCAACTTGAATCAAATAAGGCTCGTGAACCTCTTCAATCGCTCCCCTGTCTTCACCAATAGATGCAGCTATTGTTTCGATCCCAACCGGCCCGCCCCCAAAGTTATCTATCATAATTTTTAATATATTTCTATCTAATTTATCTAATCCCTTATTATCAATTTCCATCATTTCTAACGCGCTTTTAGCTATTTCCAGACAAATTTTCCCGTCTGCTTTAATATCAGCATAATCTCTTACTCTTTTGAGTAATCTATTGGCGATTCTGGGAGTCTTTCTGGCTCTTTTGGCAATTTCGTTAATCCCTTCTTTATCTATTTGTACTTTTAAAATTGAAGAGGAGCGATTTACGATTTTACCTATTTCTTCTTCATTATAAAAATCCAATCTATGAACAGCCCCAAATCTATCCCTTAATGGCGAGGACAATAAATTAGCTCTCGTTGTTGCCGCCACAATTGTAAATCTTGGAACGTCCAGTCTTAAAGTCTTAGCACTGGGCCCTTTGCCTATTACAATATCAAGCTTATATTCTTCCATAGCAGGATAAAGAACTTCCTCTACTGTTCTATTTAAACGATGAATTTCATCAATAAATAAAATATCGCCGTCAGAAAGATTAGTTATGATGCTTGCAAGATCGCCTGCTCTCTCAATAGCCGGACCAGATGTTATCTTGATGCCCGTGTTCATCTCATTAGCAATAATATAAGCAAGGGTTGTTTTGCCTAATCCTGGCGGGCCGTAAAGAAGCAGGTGATCTAATGGCTCTTTTCTTTTCTTAGCAGCACCAAGAAAAATTTTGAGGTTATCTTTTATTTTTTCTTGCCCGATATATTCATCCAGTTTTCTTGGCCTTAAAGTTTCTTCAAATTCTTCTTCGTTATTTGAATCTAATATATCTTCATCATCCATATTATTTACTCAAATTTTTTAATGCTTCTGTTACTTTTTTCTCGACGTTTTCTATATCTTGAACCTTTGAAACTGCTTGTAAGCTTTCCGATTTTTTATATCCTAAGTTCACCAAAGCCTGAATAACTTCTTCGTCTTCCTGAGATATCAATCTTGGCAAAACCGTAATACCTTCCAATTGAACTTTATTCTTAAGCTCTAAAATTACTCTGTCTGCCATTTTTCTTCCAACTCCGGAAACACCCATTAATATTTCACTTCTTCCTTCTGCTATAGCTTTTTTAATAGTTGAAGTATCCCCAACACTTAATATGCCGAGTGCCGCCTTAGGACCGACGCCAGATATAGAGATAAGCATTTCAAAAAGATCAAGTTCATCTTCTTTTAAAAATCCGTACAAATTAAGCATATCTTCACGAACATAAAGATATGTGTAAAAAACTGCTTCATCTTTGGTAATGTCGTTAAAATTTTTAGGCAAAGTAAAAATTTTATAGCCTACGCCGGAAACATCTAATAAAACCCAATCCAAGCGCTTTTCTACAATTTTGCCTCTTAATCTTCCTATCATATTTTTATTATAAACCTAAAGACTAAAATCAGAAAATATTATTTAAATTAGATATTAATTTTTAGGAAGATATTTTTTTATACTGTGAGCGCAAGTAATTGCTACAGCTAAAGCATCGGCAGCATCATCGGGTCTTGGTATCTCGGGAAGATTGAGTAAAAGTTTAACCATTCTCTGAACCTGCATTTTTTCAGCCCTCCCATAACCTGAAACTGCCTGCTTAACTTCTAACGGTGTTGCTTCGAATATATCGAGATGATTTTTTATAGCAGCTAATAGAATAACTCCCCTTGCCTGACCAACGGAAAAGGCGGTTTTTTCGTTTTTAAAAAAGAAAATATTTTCAACGGCGGCTATGTCTGGTTTATATTTTTTTATCAGTATTTGCAATACATCAAATATTTTTTCAAGCCTTTTTTCAAATTGCTCTTTAGAAGGTGTAAAAATACAGCCGTGGCTAATATGCTTTATTCCCTGATTTGTTTTTTTGATTAATCCATAGCCAGTTGTAGCAGTACCAGGATCAATACCTAATATAATCATTTCTTTTTGAAGCATTTTAGGCTGCTTTCTCAATTATATCGGCCGGTATATCAAAGTTAGAATAAACCTGATCAGTATCTTCCAAATCTTCCAGCTCATCCATTAATTTTAAGATTTTGCTAGCTTTATCCGAATCATCTATTTTAACAATATTCTTAGGCTTCATTTCTAAGCTTTCGGATTCAATAATATATCCTTTATCTTTTAGTGCTTTTGCGATCTTATGAATATCATGTGGAGCAGTATAAATCTCCAAAAGACTATCCTCTTGTTTTATATCTTCTACTCCTAAATCAATAGCATTAAGCTCGAACTCCTCCTTTTTGGTTTGATTCATATCTTTTGTCTCAATTGTTATTAAGCCTTTTTGTTCAAACATCCAAGACACAGAACCTGAACCACCAAGAGAACCGCCGTGGTCAGAAAGAGTACTCTTAATTTGAGATGCTGCGCGATTCTTATTATCTATAACTGACTGGATTAGTACAGCTACCCCAAAAGGACCATAAGCTTCATATACTATCTCTTCCAGATTAGCCCCTTCTTTCGAAGCACCTTTAATCGCCCGATCGATATTTAAAGCAGGCATATTAACTTCTTTCGCCTTATCAATAGCTAATCTTAATCTAAAATTAGTATCCGGATCCGGACCGTTTTTCGCCGCTATAGTAATCATTCGTACGATCTTACTAAAAGCCTGGCCTCTTTTTTGATCAGCGGCTCCTTTTTTTCTTTTTATTGTTGCCCACTTGGAATGTCCTGACATTTAACCTTCCTTTGCTAATTCCAGAATTGTATCATGGATAATCTTTGTACCATTAACAAGATCCTTTATTCTTAAACTTTCATCTGTGGTATGTATATTATCTCCAGCTGCACCCGCGGTAACGGTTTTAATACCGTACCTGTTGAAATGACTTGCATCAGTAAATCCGTCTATAGGTATTACTCTATATTTTAATTTACTTGATCTGCAGCTATTTATTAATAATTGAACTAAATAATCGCTAGACTTAATAATAAAAGCTGACGAAACTTGCCTAGAAATAATTTTGCACTTAGCGGAATATTTTTTTACTGCCTTATTAAATTCAGCAATAATCTCACTGGAATATTTTTTAAATTGCTTAGGGTTTCTACTTCTAACTTCTGCTTGCAATATAACACTTTGAGGTATAATATTTCTTGCCATACCTCCGTTAATTATACCTATATTGATAGTAGTCTCTTTATCAATTCTACCCCATTTAAGCTTAGCTATTGCTTCTGAAGCAACTAAGATAGAATTAATGCCTTTTTCTGGTTCCATTCCAGCATGAGCAGCCCTACCTTTAATTTCGATATCAAAATGCATTACCGAAGGTTCACTGACACAAATATCACCAGGCTTACTATCTAAATTAATCGCCCTTTTTGATCTTATTTTTTTAAAATCTAGACTAGAAGAACCTAATAATCCTACTTCTTCGGACACTGTAAAAACTATTTCTAAACTTATTTTTTGTTTATGATCTTTAAAAGATTTTAATATTTCTAAAATTGCTACGATACCTGCCTTGTTATCAGAACCAAGTATAGTGCTACCATCCGTCTTGATAACACCCGACTTTGTAATAATTGGTTTAATGCCTTTACCTGGTTTTACTGTATCTACATGAGCGATCAAAGCAACTATCGGTTTATTGGAATTACTTGCGATTAAATTTCCAATCTTATCTATATAAGTCTTAAAACCTAACGATTGAAGTTCTTTTTTCAGATGACTTATAATCTCTTTTTCTTCGCCTGATTCACTATCAATTTTTACCAGTTTAATAAAATTATCAACTAACCGTTTCTGATTTATTTTCATTTTCAGCTCCTTTTATATAAAACTATTTTATCAAAAACTTTATAGATTGACCAACATGAAAGAAAACACCCGTTAGAGTGTTCTTTGTAAAAATCTTATGGTGCAACGCCAAACGTTACTATCACGTATGACGTGGTGCCGGGAGCGGGAATCGAACCCGCATCCACAAAGTGGACGGCATTTTAAGTGCCGCGCGTATACCTATTCCGCCATCCCGGCAAACAATTTTGTATTTCTTCCTCGATGTGTTGGTTTAAGACTATGACAATTTGGGCAAAGAATCCTCAAATTCTCTAAACGATTATCAGATGCATTGCCATTAATATGATCAAGCTCTAGAGGCAGACGTCCATCAGGAGACTTTTGTGCCCACCCACATTCCTCACACTTCGGAACTTTAAATCCTTCTTTAAATAATCGGTTTTTAAGTTTATAACTTTGGAATGTACTATTTTTCGTTAAAATTTTTTGCAGTGGAATTCTTGAGATACCAGTTAATCCTTTTAACCCCTTATTCCATCCTTTTCCTTTAAAATGAACCGTGTTAACTTTATAAGTTTGAAGATATTTTTTAATTTGACTGTAATTACCACCCGCTTCTTTTAATCCTAAATAAAAAAGTACTTGTCTTATACTTCTTGATATTCTAGAAGCTTCTACTAAATCTTTTTTGTTCCATTTCCTAGGCTTCACACTAAAATTATATCAAATGGTAGATTGCTTAACAATATATATGCATTCGTCTACCAATTTAATTACTCAGACTATAAAAATTCAAAGTCCAATTATTATTACTAGTTTTACACTTTTAACTTTTAATGTTCTACTGGAGGCCTGGAGCGGATTCGCACCGCTGTACGAGGTTTTGCAGACCTCTGCCTAACTACTCGGCCACCAGGCCATAATTATTGAATTTTCAATATATTATTTACTATAACTACAATTGCACCTTTTGCTTTTAAGTTCTGATTTTTGAGATTTCTTTGAGCCATCTCAAACTCTTCCCCTTCGGTAAGATAATTCGCTTTGCCGAATGTCTTATATCCAATTCCCATTGCTTGATTATAGATAGATAAACAACAACTTGGATTAGCAATTAAGTTATCTCTGCATGATGTCATTTGAACATCAACAATTAGAATCCTCTGGTTATCTAAAAATTTCGCACCATCAATAATGGTGATATTTGGTAATCCTTCTTTAGTAGCAGAGCCTATAAAAACAGGATTATCTTCTATGAACTTTTTAATATCTTCTGATATTTTCATGATTATTTAAAATTGAACATTTGGAAAATAGATGCGGATATCTGATCTGGGAACCTTTAACTCTATCATTTCAACCCCTTTTGGACTAGTTATTTCTATAAAATTAGATTTCTGCAAATATTTATCCTTAAAGTATATATAATTTCTAACCTCAAAATCAACGTAACCCCTTTCTGTATGCTCGATATCAGGCATTCGTACTCTACATCTCCTTATTACTCTTAACACTGTTTTTAAAGGGTCGCTAAGCCAGTAATAATTACCGGTTGGTTGAATATCAGCGACTGATCCGTTAGTCTTCAATTCTTCAGGCGATTGAGTATAAATTGAAAGAAAATCAATTTTTCCGGTCAAATCCTGCTTATCAACGAAATCAGAAATTAGTTTATCCGCTTTTTTAACTATTCCCAAAAAGATGTCAGTCAATTCTTTATTCAACATAATTTTTGGAGCGGGAGACGGGATTCGCACCCGCGACCTCTTCCTTGGCAAGGAAGCGTTCTACTGCTGAACTACTCCCGCTCATTCTAAAATTGATAATTTAATTATACCATTTAGTGGTGCTCTATTCTTAAAATAGTTCGAACGCATTTCGCCGCCTGCGGCGGCGACGGCCAGCCCCCCAAAATTTGAGCGGCTTCGCCGCGATCTTTGACAATTTTAGGTTTTTCTATGAGTTAATCATAACTCATTACAGTAAATTTTTCAAGAAAAATGAACTTGAAAAATTTACTGCTTTGGCGGCAAATTCTTCAGCTCTTTTACAAAAAGAAAAAGCCCCCTTTGGATTTTTCGTCATTGACGAATTCCGCAGGGGGTATGGGTGCGAGGTGAGAGAGGGCTTAAGCGACGGTGTACATCGCGAAGGTGAAGGTCGCCGAGGCGATCTCCTCTTCCGTGTACTCATGCCGATCGGTAAGCCGTGGTAACCCACGAACTCCCATCACGACGATCGAATCGCCAAAACCAAGTGCCACACGAGGTGGGGTCTCAGGAATCGAGACATCGATCCCAAACCTCGAATGCATGGCGTTGATAGTGGCCGTGTGAGACGAGTTGCAGCAGGACTCGACATCCTGCGCGACCAACGCTCTGACCTCATCGACGGGAAGCGTGCGGCGAGTAACAGTGCAGTCGCCGACGAACATGCTGTCCGCCAGCGCAAAACCAAAGAA
>PFOW01000008.1 GCA_002792735.1 bacterium CG_4_10_14_0_2_um_filter_33_32 | reverse complement strand
ACAGAATTTTTCTCATTCAAGCATAATTGATCTCATTAAAAACATATACGACCACTTGAACACTAAAGCAAAAGAAATTATCGAATCTCATTTTGAGGGAACGCACTGGCTGGGTAGAAGCAGTATTACAGTATTGCATTTAAATGATTCTAAATACTCAGGCAGAGTAATCGACATTTTCCATACACTACAACAAGAATTTCAATTCATAACTGGCAATATCTAATCTTAAAATTATTTTTTATGTTCATTATTCAACTATTACTAACTACAACTTTTTACCAAGGTAATATTTGCCTTTTTCTTTTGCCCAATTTTAATAATTTTGAAGTATAATATAAATAAAGGATATAAATCTGGTGGGATCGCATAGCGGTCTAGTGCGCCTGCTTGGAAAGTAGGTATACCCGCAAGGGTATCCAGGGTTCGAATCCCTGTCCCACCGCCATTCATTATGAACGAATTAGAAGACATAAAAACAAGAATAGATATCGTTGATTTAATTTCAAGTTATATCAATGTTAAAAAAGCCGGTAGAAATTATAAAGCCGTTTGTCCTTTTCATAAAGAAAAAACTCCTTCTTTTATGATTAGTCCCGATAAACAAATTTGGCATTGTTTTGGATGTCAAAAGGGTGGAGATGTTTTTAGTTTTATTATGGAGATGGAAGGTTTGGATTTTGGAGGCGCTTTAAGATTTTTAGCAAAAAAAGCAGGAGTTAATCTTACTTCAGTTAAAATAATTGAATCTGGATTAAACAAAAAGAGTCTTTTATTTGAACTTAATAATCTGGCCGCTTCTTATTATCATAGATTCTTGGAAGAATCCCCAGAGGCTCAAATCGCCAGAGATTATCTGATTGAAAGAAAAGTTGATAAAGCAACGATCATAGAATTTCGTTTAGGGTATGCTCCCAAAAGTTTTTCCAAGCTGGTAAATTTTTTGCAAAGTAAAGGGTATAAATCAGATGATATAGTGAAAGCAGGTCTCGCGGTTAAAAAGAATAGAGGCGATATAGCAGATAGATTTTACGGAAGATTGATGTTTCCGATAATTAATCCTGCTGGTGCTGCCTTAGGTTTTACGGCCAGAATACTAACTGATGAAAAAGTTGCTAAATATATAAATACACCCGAAACTGAAATATACGAGAAATCAAAAGTCCTTTTTGGTTTGGATAAAGCAAAAAGAGAAATATTAGAAAAAAAATGGGTGAGTTTAGTCGAAGGTAATATGGATGTTGTATCTTCTTGGCAGAACGGTGTAAAAAATGTTGTTGCTTCTTCCGGTACGGCGTTAACCAGAGATCAAATTAAAATTATAAAGAGATATACTTCTAATATAATTTTTGCGCTTGATAAAGATGATGCTGGAAGTGAAGCATTAAAAAGAGGAATTTTTCTCGCTTTAGAGGAAGGGGCTAATATAAAAATTGCAGATTTAGGTGAGTTTAAAGATCCTGATGAAATGATAAAAGCAGATAATTTGTCATGGAAGAAATCTTTAAAAGAGTCAAAACCTTGTCTGGATTTTTATTTTGATAAATTATTTGGTAAAATAAGTAAATCAGAGCAAGATGTCACTTTTAAGAAAAAAGTAGCTTCGGAAATTCTGCCCTTTTTAAAGAGGATGCAAAATTCCATAGAGGCATCTTATTACATTCAAACATTAGCAAGCAAAATTCAAGTTCCTGAATCTTCCATTATCGAAGCTTTAAAAAAGATAAAACTTGAAAAACACAACGAGCCCAGAAAGACTCAGGGAAAGGTGGTTAAAAAAACCGCTGAAAAAATAACTACAGAGGCCTTATTGGGGTTATTATTATCTTTTCCCGTGACGTTAGAAGAGTTTATATCTTTACTTGAAGATGAAGATTTTCAAAATCAAGACAGGCAATTGTTTCATGCATTGAAACAGATTTTTGAGAAGAATAGAAACTTTAACCTTAAAGACATAAATGACGAAGAGTTAAAACCTTATGCTTCTATACTTATGTTTATTACCGAAGAAGGTTATAAAGATGCTGATAATGATGAAATTTTTAAAGAAGCAAAATTTTGTTATAAAAGATTAAAGGAATTTAAAATTACAGTATTAAAAGAAGAATTAAGATTTCGAATTAAGGAAGAAGAATCCAAAAATTCTGACAATTTGCATAATTTGATGAAAGAGTTTCAGGAGATTCTCGAAAAAGAAAAAGAAATTAAGGAGTTTTAGTAATGAAAAAAAATAAGGTAAAAAAGGTTTTAAAGAAAGCTGTAAAATCAAAGACTTCTTCAATTAAAAAACCTAATAAGAAAAAAAATGTAGTTTCTAAAAAGAAGCCAAAGGCAACTAAAGTACTAAAGAAAAAGAGTCAAAATAAAAAAAAGACCTTATCCTTAAAGAAGAAAGTTAAAGTTGTTAAAAAACCCAAAGGAAAGATACTAAATAAAAAGCAAGCTAAAAAGACTAAGTCTGCAAAAGTAAAAAAAGTTCAGAAAAAACCCGTAAAAAAGATTGCAAAGAAAAAAGCTAAAAAAGTTAAGGTGGTTAAAAAAGTTAAAAAAGTAAAGCAATCTGTTAAAAAGAAACCGAAAAAACCCGTTATAAAATCAACCGCAAAAGTAAAAAAAGCTGAAAAGCAGATTAAAGAAATAAAAGTAGGTGATAAAGCTATTTCCAAGGATGAAGTGGAGACTTTAATAAATAAAGGCAAAGAGCAGGGGTTTGTTACACAACAGGAAATAATGGGTGCGGTTCCAGATCTAGAAGAACATATTGATGCTGTTGATGAATTATATTCTAAGTTGATGGATATGGGTGTTGAAATTTTAGATGTGAAAGATAGGATGATCTGGGAAGACGAAGAAGATGAGGATGCAGAAGCAAAGGCAATAATAGCATCCGAAGAAAATTTATCCCATATTTCAGATGATTCCGTAAAAATGTATTTTAGAGAAATTGGTAGAGTGCCTCTTTTGAAGGCAATTGAAGAAGTTGAACTTGCTAAAAAAATTGAAAAGGGTGATCAATCTGCAGCCAGAAAATTAGCAGAAGCAAATTTAAGATTAGTAGTTTCAATCGCTAAAAAATATATTGGTAGAGGCTTGGAACTTATTGATTTGATTCAGGAAGGCAACACAGGCTTATTAAGAGCAGTTGAAAAATTTGACTATACTAAGGGATATAAATTTTCAACTTATGCTACGTGGTGGATCAGGCAGGCAATAACAAGGGCAATTGCAGACCAAGCCAGAACAATTAGAATCCCTGTTCATATGGTTGAAACAATAAATAAATTGATCAGAGTTCAGAGAAGGTTAGTTCAGGATTTAGGACGCGAACCATTACCTGAAGAAATCGCTTCAGAAATGGAAATTGATGTAGATAAGGTAAGACATATTATCAAAATTTCCCAAGAAACTGTTTCCTTGGAAGCGCCTGTTGGAGAAGAAGAAGATTCAAGATTAGGAGACTTTATTGAGGACGAAGACAGTTTATCTCCGTATGAAGCAGCAACTTATCAGTTGCTGAGAGGGCATATTCAGGATATCCTTCAATACTTATCTCCAAGGGAGCAAAAGATATTAAGAATGAGATTTGGTTTGGATGACGGCAGGAGTCATACTCTAGAAGAAGTTGGTCAGGAATTTGGGGTAACTCGGGAAAGAATCAGACAGATAGAAGCAAAAGCACTCGCTAAACTTAGAAGACACAGAGAAAGTAAAAAATTGAAAGATTACTTACGTTAAGATTTTAAACACTGGAAAAATTTTCAGAAACTTGCTAAAATATCATATATCTTTGAAAATTTAATTATTCCGGGGTAGCTCAATGGTAGAGCAACTGGCTGTGAAGCAACGCAGCCTCCAAAGGAAACTTTGGAGTGAAAACTGGGTGAATTGTCCCGACAAATACAATTGTAAATTAAATTTAATGTTGTCGGGATCCCGAATTTATTTCGGGACGGGAAACCTTAGCGTAAAGACGAAGGTAATCCGCAGCCAAGGTCCGAAGTACTTCGGACAAGGTTCAGAGACTAGGAGAAATCCGTAGTCCCGATGTATATCGGGGCGAAGCGCCCAGCACCCAAGCTTAAAAGCGGGTGATGATATAGTCCATCCCTAAAAGAAACTTTAGGATAAATGTAACCAGTGGGTTGTCGGTTCGAGCCCGACCCCCGGAGCCACATTGTATGTTGCGAGTTTATTGCCTCGGCGCTTCGCGCCGAAGCTGGCAGATTGTATAGTATTTGCCAAGAT
>PFOW01000007.1 GCA_002792735.1 bacterium CG_4_10_14_0_2_um_filter_33_32 | reverse complement strand
TATATAGTGCTTGTATGGGTTACATGGCTAGTTATCAAGTCTTGATGCTTTTTCTATTCTATCTAAAATCTTTTTCGCTTCTACGGAATTAGCCAGACGAGGCTGGTTATAGTCTTCAATTTTTATCGGTACTAAGGCTACATTTAGAATTTTTTTATTTTTAATATATAATTTTGCTATTACTCCTTCTCTTGTTTCTTCGGACCACATCTGATCAAAAACAAAGTTCCCCAAACTAAAGGCAACAAATTTATTATCTATCATGTTTATTCCTTGAACTACATGGGGATGTTGAGATATGATTATATCAGCGCCCGACTGAATTGCCCTTTTCGCAATATTAATCTGCTCCTTATTAGGGTCAGGCATATATTCTACGCCCCAATGAAATGAAATAATAACTAAATCAGATTTTTTCTTTGCATTTTTAATGTCATTTTCCATTTGCTTTAAGTCTTTTTCTTCACTGGATATCCATGCAAATCCTGAATTTTTCTCGCTTGCCTTATAACTTTCGGGAGCTATTCCGTCATAAGAAAGAAACGAAAGCTTATTGGTTCCCTTTTCTATAACTAAAGGACTATGCGCTTGTTCAAAATCTCTACCGGCGCCAAAGTATGATATACCGTTATTTTTTAAATGGTCGTATGTAAAATTCATTCCAACCCTACCCTGATTACCAAAATGATTATTTGCCAATGAAACTAAATCAATCCCAGATAACTTTAAACCTTCTATGGTTTTTGGCTCAGCCTTAAAAACCATTCCCTCTTTCACAACGGAACCCTTATTATAAAAAGGAGATTCTAAGTTGGCGAAGGTAAAATCAGCGGAAGATAAAATTCTATATAGTTTTCTAAATGGTAAAGCATCATCATTATTGTCTGCTATTTTTGTATTAACGTGCCTTGAAAGCATAATATCACCAACACCATCAACTTCTATAATTCCATTTTTCCGGTTAACTATATACTGCTTAATAATATTTAATATTTTTAACTCTCTATCGGACAATTCCTTTTTTGATTGAAGGTGATAATTTAATTTAAAAGGATAGTTATCTTGTGTTTCATCTTCTAGCGACGATATGCCATCTATACTTACCACTCTCAAGGGTGGGGCTAAATTCCTCAAGGGTATTATAGAAAAATAATTCTTCTCTCTTGCAATTTTAGTAACCAATGTATCTATTTTTGAAAACTTTTCTCCGATGCTTTCTTTTAGATTGGGCGAAAATTTTCTTATAATATTTTTATATTCTTCGGATTCTAAGAGAATAGTCTTAATCTGTAAATCCTCTCCACCTAGTTGTTGCCAGTTTGTAAATTCACCTTGTAAAATTTTTTCTATATCCGTCTTATGCAAACCCTGGATATTATTAAAAAAACCTGTAACAGGTACATAAAATTCATTAAAATTATCAATAGTTTCTAAATTTTTATCCTTATTTTCTGATAAAAATATATCAGCTTTATTTTTATCTTTTGTAAATTTGATGTCATCACTGTGATCATTCAATAATTGACTAATATCGACCTCTAAAGAAGGATCGATATACAACTCTCCTGCTTCATTGTCTGCCACTTTACCAAAATTTACTGTTGGAAAGCTATATTTACTAGCCTTAAAAGAAATCACAACTATAAATACTATTATTAAAAAGAAAATTAGATATTGAGCTTTTTGTCTTTTTGTATAAGCCATAGTAATACAATTATAAAACATAAGCTTTAAATAAACTATTATCTCTATTATTGTCAAAAAGGCCTGTATGAACTACACTAAAAAAGAGATGCGAAATAACACTAAATCATTAGAAATACTTAAGATACAATATCCTATTTTTATATACGAAAACTATTCGAAAAAGATTGTAGGCAAAGATCTAGTAATTGAATTTCAATATAAAATTGAACCGAATATCTATTTCTCCCCTACTATACAAATTAAAAATATACCTAGGTTATTTCCTGATATATTAACAAACAAAATGATTGATAACTTAATCTTTCATTTGGGTATAGCTGAAATGATTAGCTATTGGAAGGCTACTTGTTCGCCTGAAATAATTATCAGGCCCGGCCATTTAAATAAACATCAGATCAAATGGTGGAAAAAATCGATAGTAAAAGGTATGGGCGAATTCTTCTTTTTAAATAACATTGATTTTACTAAACCTAACTTCTTAAAAATAGTTAGCAACGCTCCTAAAACAAACACTCAGATAAACTTCAAAAAAAAGCTAAGCAACCGAGTAATCGTCCCGCTAGGTGGGGGCAAAGATTCGGTCGTTACCTTAAACATGCTTAAAGGTCGAGAAAAACTTAATACTCTAATCTTGAATCCAATAAAAGCATCATTAGGGGCTTCAAAAAAAGCCGGTTTCCAAAAACCTATAATAATTAATAGGGAAATTGATTCTAAATTAATTAAACTGAACAGTGGTGGTTTTTTAAACGGGCATACCCCTTTTTCTCTATACTTAGCATTTCTTTCAACTCTTTGTGCAGTTATTTTTGATTTCAAGTATATAGCTGTCTCGAATGAAACAAGCGCTAATGAAGAAAACATTATTTTTAAAAATAAAAAAATAAATCATCAATATTCAAAAAGCTTTGATTTCGAAAAAGCGTTCGATAAATACTCTCAAAAATATTTAGCCCAAGACGTGCATTATTTCAGCTTTCTAAGACCTCTACACGAATTACAAATAGCACAGCTTTTTTCTCGCTACAAAAATTATTTTGGGGTATTCAAAAGCTGCAACAAAAACCAAAGAAAAAATTCTTGGTGTGGTAAATGTGCGAAATGTTTGTCGGTATTTATAATGCTTTATCCTTTTTTAGACAAAGAACAGTTAAAAAAAACGTTCTCAAGGAATCTGCTCCAAGATAAAAACCTATTAAATCTTCTAAAATCTTTAATTGGGGAAATATCTCCCAAACCATTCGATTGTGTTGGCACCAAGAACGAAACAATAGTCGCCCTGTACTTATCACTTATAAAAGAAAAAAGAGAAAATAAAAAGATACCTTATCTGATATCCTATTTCGAAGAAAATATCCTGCCTAATTATACTAATATCAATGCTATGACTAAAAAACTACTAAACTCTTGGGACAAAAATAATTTATTACCAATAAAATTTACAAAAATATTACAGGAAAGTTTAAGAAATAATGTTTCAGAAATTTGCAAATAAAAAAATATTAATACTTGGACTTGGTATCGAAGGACAAAACTCCTATAAACTACTAAGAAGCTTCTTTCCTGAAAAAGAAATAGGTATTGCGGACATTACTGAACTCAAAAATATTAACCCTCAGCTTAAAAAAGATTTGGCTAAAGATAAAAAAATAATTTATCACTTAGGGGCTAAGTATCTTAAAAATATTAACAAATATGACGTAATAATTAAATCTCCCGGGATACCTCCATCATTATCTGAATTACTGCGTTTCAAAAAAAATAAAAATAGAATAATTACTTCTCAAACGAAAATCTTTTTTGATAACATCAAAAAAGAAAAGGTCATTGGCGTTACCGGAACAAAAGGTAAAAGCACAACTACTTCTTTAATATATCTAACCTTAAAAAAGGCTGGGCAAAAAGCCATCCTTATAGGTAATATTGGTATACCACCTCTTCAGGGACTGCAAAAATCAACAAAGAATAGTATCTTTGTTTTTGAAATGTCAAGCTATCAACTAGATACTCTAAAAATAAGTCCCCATATTTCAATTCTTCTCAATCTATACCCTGAGCACTTAGATTACCATGGTAGTCTCGGAAATTATGCAAAGGCGAAAAAGAATGTGTTTGGCGGACAAGATAACGATGATGTCCTGATAATTAATAATAGATTTCTTGATCTTGTCCCAAAATCACTAAAATCAAAAATATACGTATTCGGCCTCGAAGATAACATCAGAAAAGGATGTTTTATCAGAAATGGTTATATTTATTTTAAAAACAATAAAAAAGAAGAAAAAATTATAAAAACAAATATAGTTTCTTTGATAGGCACTTTTAATTTACAAAATATCATGGCAGCGATCATTGTCTGCAAAATATTGAAGGTGGATAATATACACATCCGAAAAATTTTGAAAAGCTTTAAATCATTGCCTCATCGTCTTCAAAGAATCGGCACATATAAAAGTATAACCTTTTTTGATGATTCTATCTCTACTATACCCCAAGCAACTATTGCAGCTATCAATACGCTTGGAGAAGATGTGGAAACGTTAATACTCGGCGGCTATGACAGAGGCCTAGATTTTACAAGCCTTTCAGAAAAAATTGCACGAAGTAAAATAAAAAATATTATCCTTTTCCCTACTTCCGGAAAAAGGATCATAAAAAGCGTTTTAAAAAATTCACCATCAATAAAATATTTTTTCGTTAATAGCATGGAAAATGCTATTGATATAGCTTTTAAAAATACTGGGAAAAGAAAAATTTGCTTACTGTCCCCCGCTTCTCCAAGTTATGGAATATTTAAAAACTACAAAGATAGAGGTAACACCTTTATCAAAGAGATCAAGGAAAGAACTCAAAAATAACTATCCTTTCATAATATTTTTCACTAACCCACCATGGCCGGGAATGATAAAATCAGCGATTTTCAAAATCTTTTCACGGCTCTTCTCGAGCTCTTTTTGATCAGTAGCGTAATCATCTTCAGCTGGTGTTAAATCTTCATACCACCAAAGATCTCCAGCTACACAAACTACACCTTTATTAGTCTCTACTAAAAGCGATACGTGATTTAAACCATGCCCCAAAGTTAAAACTCTTTTTACTTGAGGAATAATTTCCTTTTCCTCTAACTCATCAAAATGATGCTCGTCACCTTTATGAGTTCCCCATCTGTCTATAACTGCAGCATTTTTAAAAACTGCTATATCTCTTGTATGATCTAAATGCTCATGGGTACAAAATACATAATCAATATCATCGGTACTTAAGCCATATTGTTTTAATGACTCATTATACAAATCCAGTGATTCGTGAATACCTGGGTCCACAACAATATTAATATCATTGCTTCTTACTAAAGTTGTTGTTGATGCATATCTGTGGAAATTATCATTTATTTCTTTATTATATCCTTTTATCAAAATATCAATGGTTGCCATCTTATTTTTTCCTTTCACTTACAATTTTTCTTATAAAATCTAAAGCGTCTTTTTTTGTTTTTATCTTTTCTTCCATTTGGGCCTGGTGTACTTTTTGCAAAAGATTACCAATTTCAGGACCTGCCTTCAAGCTAAAATTTTTAATAATCTCTTCCCCAGTAATTAATTTTTCCGGTAAGGGCAAAAGTTCAATTTTTTGCTCTTCTAATTTTTTAAGCTCATGATATAAACTTAGATCTTTTGGTTTAGAACCCAATTCATCTGCTTTTAATAATTCTAGCAATTCCGGAAATAAGGGATTATGCACCCAATGCGCCTGCCTTGTTCTTTTCATTTTTGGAATATCACCAACAACCATATGATATTCTACAAGCCACTTAACATTATCTCTTTTATATTTAGAAAACTTTAATCTCTTCATAATATTATCGGCTATTACTGCCCCAACTTGGGCGTGTTGATTAAATCTTATTCGATCATCTATTGAATAAGTTTCCGGTTTACCGATATCATGAAAAAGAGTCGCCCATGCCAACTCTTCTGAAACTTTATCAGGTAAAGCTTCTAAGGATAGCAAAGTGTGTTTGAACACGTCCCCTTCTTCGTGATATTTTTCGGGCTGCATAACGCCTTTTAGCTCTAAGATTTCTGGCATAATACAATTTAAGATTCCCGCTTCATCTAGTTCTTTAAAAGCGTTTTCTCTACCTGGAAGCATTAATATTTTATTTAGTTCATCGCTAATTCTTTCGGCTGAAACATTTTTGATAAGACATGCGTCTTTTTTCAAAGCCTTAAATGTCTCAGAGGCATATTTTAAATTTAGGGCATTTTTAAATCTTATTGCTCTTAAGATTCGTAAATTATCTTCCTTAATCCTATCCTCTGGATTGCCTATAAATCTTAAGATTCTTTTATTTAAATCTTCTTGACCCCCTATAAAATCTAAAACCTTCTTTTCAATAGGATCATAAAACATGCCGTTAATTGTAAAGTCTCGCCTTAAAGCATCCTCTCTAGGATTTGTAAAATAAACAGCGCTAGGTCTCCTACCGTCAGTATAAGCAGCATCCGATCTAAATGTGGCTATTTCAAAGGAATGTCCGTTCTTAATTGCCATAATTACACCAAATTTTTTGCCTATTGGTATAGTCTTTTCTAGTAGCTCCTCTATCTGATAAGGTTTAGCTGATGTAACAATATCATAATCTTTTGGGCTTTTGCCCATTAATAAATCCCTAACAGTACCTCCTGCCCAATAGGTCTCATATCCGTGTGATTTAAGTTTTTTTACAATATCAATTGATGTTTGTTCCATAAATTAATTTTATCAGAAACTAATAAAAAAAGCCTTAGAAAAGTCTAAGGCTGGGGGTTCAATGTTTTTATGTTCGTAATACAAGTGGTGTTTTTAAAATATCAATTATTCTATTGTCCCGAGCGGTGCTCATAAGTTCTGGGTGGTTTAAACCAAATATTACTCCGCAATTGTAACAAGTAAACTGAAATTTACTCAAGCATAATTTAATATCAACGAAAGGATCACCTGTAATTATAATATCACCATAGAAAGTGTTCTCATTATCCCTGTTACATCCAGGCATAGAACAAGCTTTCTTAAGAATAATTTTAATTCTTACTTTCTTTTGCCCTTTATAACTCGTAACATTCTCTAATACAGCATTTACAAAACAATTACTATTCATTACTTTATTCACCTCCTATGACTTTACTATTTCCGTACCTATACCTTTATTGGTAAATATTTCGTAGAGTAATACGTGAGGAATTCTGCCATCTATAATATGTATTTTCTCAACTCCAGAATTAAGACAATTTAATACCTTTGGAATCATTCCGTCTTTTATAACACCTTGTTGGATTAATTCATTGGCTTTGATTGTATCGAGATGCGTGATTACTGCATGATTTTCATCTAATACGCCGAATGTAGAGGTATTAATGATCAGCTTGACTGCTGAAAAAATTTCAGCGAAAAAAATAACAGCGTTATCGGCGTTTACCCCGCATATCTCACCATCACGATTAGTGCCAAAAGGGCTAACTAACACAGCAGAATTATTATCAAACAATATTGATGAATTGGAGCTTGTTGATATAGAAGTTATGTTACCAACTAGGCCATATCCTTCTTCTTCCTGTACAAGAACATCTTTGTATATCGGAGATATAACCTTAACTCCCTGTGTCATTAATGCATTATTTAGTTTATGACGAATATACCCACAAACATCTAATGCGATATCCCTTATTTCTTTGGTGTATACCCTTGTACCGTTAATCTTCTGGCTTTCTATATTTTTACCTTTTAATTCTTTACTCAATTGGGGACCGAAACCATGAATAATAATAGGACGTATTCCAACGGAGTATAGAAATGATATATCGCGTGATATTTGATATATATTATGATCATCGGCAAGTAACTCCCCGCCATATTTTATAGCGATACTTTGATTACTTAATTTCTTAATCCATGGTTGTGCTTCAAATAATACATCAATTTTATCTCTCACTAGTATCTCTAGTCTACTCACTTCAATCACCTACTTTTCAATGATCTAAGAATATTTAATTCTACTTTAAAATAATAGCTGAGTCAAAAATAATAGTTTTAAAGCTTCAGAATACCAATGAGTTGCTTTGCATCTTTAATAGCATATCCATAGGCATCATTATTAAAATAGATAAAGACATCTCTATCCCTAGACCAATCCTTGATTTTCATAGCCCACTGCCTAAGTTCTTTTTCTGAATATTCCGACCCATACAAAACCTTGCCTCCATGAAAACGAATATATACAAAATCTGCGGCTATAATTTCCGCGCGAGGAAAGCTTGGAGAATCGGAAATTACCAAAGAGACTTTGTATTTTTCAAGAAGTGCATAGGTTTTATCATTAAACCAATCTTCATTTCTAAATTCAAATGCATAACGGTTTTGATATTTAGATAGTAGCTCTAAAAATTTCCCCAAACGATCTAGATCAAATTTAAAATTATTTGGAAACTGCCATAAGATTATACCTAGTTTTTCTTTTAATAAAATGGCTCTATTGATGAATATACCTAAAGAATCTTCAACATTATGAAGCCTTTTGACATGAGTTATAAAACGACTCCCTTTTAATGAAAATAGGAAACCCTTTGGGGTTTCTTTATACCATTTAGCTAGACTACTTTCATTTGGAAATCCGTAGAAAGTTGAATTTATTTCTATAGTTTTAAAAAAATCTGAATAGTATTGTAACCACTTTGACTGCGATAAATCTGACGGATAAAAAACATTTCTCCAATGATTATAAAAAAAACCAGATGTTCCTATAAATATCATTATTTTACTCTAAATATCAGCCAACTATTCTGTGACTTACCAAAACCTTTAGTCTTAATCAGAGTATATTCCCCCTTAAATTTATTTCCTTTTAAAACAAAATGAATAACGTTTTTCTCTCTATCTAATAATCGAAACTCACCCTTATCCCATGTCTTAACGGTGCCTGCACCATATTCGCCTTTTGGTATAACTCCTTCAAAATCGATATATGATGCCGGATGATCTTCGGTTTGGATAGCCAACCTCTTAACTCCTAATTCTCGGGGTACATTTTTAGGAATTGCCCAACTTTTAAGAACTATGTCCCTACTATTGATATCAGACGGCAATTCAAGACGAAAATCGTAATGTAGGTGACTTGCATTATGCTCCTGTATAACAAAACGGTTAGCACTCTTTAAATTCGCTTTAGCCTTTGGCTCTGGTGTTATATTGAATTTTCTTTTTTTATTGTATTCCTCTAAAACCATAAATTTTCCTTAAGAAAATTTTAAACCACCTGCTTCTATTTCGATCCAGGAGCTTTCCACCTCACCCCACTTATAAGCTACAACCCTGTGAGTAAATTCATCGTCCGAATAAGTATACTCAACCTTTGCGCCTTGGCCCATTGTTTTCGTATAATGCACCTTTTTATCTAAAACTATCGGCCTTGTGATTCGCTGAACTTTCATCTTGCCTAACGGCCCATTAAAAATTATTGAATCAATACTTTCTCGAGCTTTATCTTCTTCAAAATCATCACCAATAATAACTTCTTCTTTATTACGTTCTATGATTCCAAATTTCTGTTCTATTAAGTCAACTACATCCCCCCATTTTTCATCATTCATATTACCTCTTTTTTATTTTAACCTTAGGGTTTTTAGCTAATTTTTTTGTTTTTTTCTTTATTATACCTGACTTAATTGTCTTCTTATTTTTATTATTTATTTTTTTGATCGCTGGCTTTTTTGTAACTTTTTGTTTCTTCTTTGATTTCTTATTTCTAATAGAAGGAACAACAGAAAAATCGAAAATGTCTGGGTTTTCTAATTTTAACCAATTAGAAATTTTTATCTTTATTGACTTTGTATAGTCACCGGCCGAAAAAATTATATTTTTATTCTTTTCTTCTGATTTATCAACAATCAGTTTAAGTTTAAGAAACTTACCAAGAGCTGGTGCTGAACCTGGTTTGAACCCTGTTAATTTTCTCATCTCGGATTCAGTGGCCATAGAAATTTCTTTACCACCTATAAACTTTTTTATTTTTTTCAACTTTGCGGCTAAGCTTCCAGGAAGAACGACCATAATAAATTTTTTATTATTAACTTTTAAAATAAGAACTTTTGCAATCTCTTTCTCGAATGATTTTGTTGCTTTAGCAAGATCTTTAGCTGTATATACTTCTTTATGCTCTATAAAATCATACGGAATTTTTTTCTTGGCTAAGTAATTAATAATTTCTTTTGAGTTCATCTTATCTCCTTTTGGTTTAAAGATAATTTTTTTAATGATTCCATTTTATTTTTATTATTTAACTTGGCTTTGTTTATAGCACCATAAGCAAATCTAAAATTGACAGTCTCCTCGGTTAATACCTGGGTTCCATAAATAAGATACATCATATTTTAATTATACCACTAAAACTATCCCTGTATTCTATTACATATCTTACATGAACCAAGGGTTTGATTTTTGATAAGTTAATTAGTATAATTTGCTGTAATTTGTTTATTTGACAAACTAAGAGGAGTGTTTTCGTTGAGCATGTTGGCTACTGAAAAACCAACCATAGGCAGATTAGAAAAAATTATTAACTTAATAATACAGACTCAAAGCATTAATCTAATATCAGAAGAAGAACTAGGCTTTATTCTCAAAAATATATCAGGAATATCAATAGAATTTATTAATATACTTAATAATTTATTAAGTATAATTGCTGAAGTAAGAATTAATGACCATGGCCGCCAATTGTCCCCTCAAAGAATCAGAATATCTTTTAAAAAAGCATGGGAAGCAAGCCTAGGCAGAGAAAGAGCAAAATTATCTATTCTTATGACTGCCAAAAAAAAGGCGAGAGCCCAATTTATAAACCTTTATAGGGATTGTTGGAAATATAATTTAATTACTGTTGTATTAAAAAAACAAAAAACTAATAAAGAAAAGCCAGAAATTGTAATTGAATCAGAAGTTTCTACCCAATTAATACCCCAAATACAAGAAACACTTTTTGAATATTAGAGCTCACACTTACAACGCACATAGTGCGTTTTTTATTCCTTTGGGTTATTCATCTTCAAGTCACAGTCCACACAAAGTACATTACCTTTTTTATCGCGTACCAATAAACTACCACATTTTTTACATTGTTCGTTTAATGGTTCGTTCCAGGAAGCAAAATTACAACTAGGATAACTACTGCATCCATAAAATATTCTGCCTTTCCTGGTTCTTTTTTCAACAAGCTTTTCAGAACATCGAGGGCACGTAGCTTCTATTTCTTTCACTAATGGCTTTGTATTCTTGCATTCAGGAAAACCAGCGCAAGCCAAAAATTTTCCATATCTTCCAATTTTTATCAACATCGGTTTCCCGCATTTTTCACATTTAATATCTGTTTCAACTTCAGGAAGTTTAATTTTCTCTATTTCCTCGTGCTTTGATTCAAGATCTTTACTGAATGGTTGATAAAAATCAGCGATCACTTTTTTCCATTTTTCCTTACCTGCAGCAATTTCATCAAACTCTTCTTCAATTTGAGCCGTAAATTTTATATCGAAAATATTAGGGAAATTGCTAACTAATAAATCATTTACAATAAAGCCAATTTCCTGCGGGAAAAAATATCCGTTTTCTTTCTTAGTATATCCTCTATCAATTATCGTACTCATAATTGGGGCGTAAGTAGAAGGTCTGCCTATACCGTTCTCTTCCATGGTTTTTACAAGAGAAGCCTCTGAGTACCTTGCAGGAGGTACAGTAAAAGACTGGATTGAGTCTATCTTGATAACATCTAATTCTTCATCCGTTTCTAAGCTTGGCATTATATTTTCTTTTTCTTCTTTTTTATCCTGATAGACTTTTAAGAAACCATCAAATAATAACCTAGAACCAGAGCTTAAAAATCCATATTGCTTAGCTTTAATTTTTACTGAAGTTACTTCAAATAAGGCTTCTTTCATTTGAGACGCTAGAGCTCTATTGTAAATTAATGAATATAGTTTAAATTGGTCAGGTGTTAGAAAATTCTTTATTGATGATGGTTCCCTTTCGATATACGTAGGACGGATTGCCTCATGGGCTTCTTGGGCTAATTTTGCCTTGGTTTTAAATCTTCTCCCGCTGCCTTCTACATAATTGGACCCGAATTTTTCTTTTACTAGATTTACCGATCTTTCTATGAATTCTGAGGAAAGATTTAAAGAATCCGTTCTCATGTAAGTAATCAACCCAATAGACCCCTCATTACCCATTATTACCCCTTCGTATAATTGCTGGGCGATAACCATGGTTTTTTTTGCGGAAAAACCCAAACGCCTTGATGCTTCTTGCTGAAGAGTGCTTGTTATAAAAGGAGGATAAGGATTCCTGACTCTCTGCTTCTTTTCAATATTATTCACTATAAAGATAGCATTATTAAAATCGTCCAGTATTTTTTTAACATCCTCTTGCTTTTGAAAAGTAAATTTTTCTATTTTCTTATCTAACATTTCGGTAAGTTTGGCAATAAGATTTTCTTCTGGTTTTTCTTTTTTAGAAAGATTAACTTCAATATTCCAATATTCTTCTGATTTAAAATCTTGTACTTCTCTTTCTCTTTCGACAATTAATCTAAGCGCTACAGACTGAACCCTCCCAGCAGATAAACCTCTTCTAACCTTTTTCCATAATAAAGGACTTAATTTATAACCCACTAACCTATCTAAAATTCTTCTTGCCTGTTGAGCATCAATAAGATTGGTATCTAAGTCCCTAGGATGGTTAAAGGCTTCGAGAATAGCATCTTTTGTTATTTCTGAAAAAATAACCCTTTTAGGCGCTGATTTTGGTTTAGTAACTTCAGTAATATGCCAAGCAATGGCCTCTCCTTCTCTATCAAGATCAGTCGCAAGATACAGTTCTTTCGCTTTTTCTACTTCTTTTTTTAACAAATTAATTCTTTTTCTAGCTTTCGTTGGAATAACATATTTGGGCTCAAAATCTTCTTCTGTATTGATTCCAAGCTCGGCCTTAGGCAAATCACGCACATGACCATAAGAAGCTTCTACCTTGAATCCCTTTCCAAGAAACTTCTCTATTGTCTTTGCTTTTGCGGGAGATTCTACAATAACTAAATTTTGCATAAAAAAATAACCTCTAAAAACCCTATTAAAAATTTCTTTTATTGTTGTTTCACTATTTTCGTGCCATCTGCTTAACAGGGTAAACTATTTAATACTTTAATTGTATTATAAACTTTGTGCAACTGTTTTAAGAACCGAGTTTATATAAAGGCGGCTTTATTATTTTCAAGTTAGGTGAAAATATACCCAAAACTTTACCCCTAATCGCCCTTTCTGTTACTGGACCAAAAATCCTTGAATCGATACTCTCGTTAGCTTTACGATTGTCGCCTAATACAAAATATTGTCCATCCGCTAAAAATATTCGCTGATTTCCATAAGTATAGAAATCATTTACATATGATTCAAGAAGCAATTGATCATTAATTATAATTTTGCCTTCATTTATTTCGATTTTTTCCTTAGGTAA
Organism: bacterium CG_4_10_14_0_2_um_filter_33_32; assembly: GCA_002792735.1. Classification (NCBI taxonomy): domain Bacteria; species bacterium CG_4_10_14_0_2_um_filter_33_32. The sequence goes on along the minus strand of PFOW01000007.1, from coordinate 15,438 downwards.
AGCTATAATTCTTTTTATCATAAGTTTATTATCTTTTTCAATAAGAATAATATCACCTCTTTGAAGTTTACCTAAAAAATTTACATATTTGAGAACAAGAACCTTTTCTTTATCTTTAAGCGAGGACTCCATACTATTACCCGAAATTGCAAATATTTTTACTGAAATAAGCACTGTGGCTATTGCAATCAAAATTATGATAATAATAAAAAATATAATTTTTTTCATTTTTTTATTACAAAGTTAAGTGCTCCCAAATTTATCACTTTACCCTTAATCTCCATAAGTGATAGGGTACTTGAAACTTCAGAAATACTCAAGCCTGTAAGCTCAACTATTTTATCAATATGTAAAGATTCATTTTTTATAACTTCTATTATTTTCATTTCTAATTCTGAGTCTGCTTTTATTTCTTCTTTGTTAATTTCTTCTATTCCGAACTCATTTAAGATATCGGAATAATGCATAACGATTTTTGCACCCATCTTGATCAAACTATTTGGGCCCTCTGATTCCAAACGATTTATATCGCCAGGTACAGCAAAAACCTCTCTTCCCTGTTCAAGCGCGAAATTCGCTGTGATTAAAGCGCCTGATCTTTTTTTTGCTTCAACAACAAGCGTTCCGTGTGATAATCCTGAAATAATTCTATTTCTTTCCGGAAAATTATGTTTAAAAATTGGGTACCCGAGGGGATATTCAGAAATAACAGCCCCTCCACTCTCAATAATTTTTAGCACTAAAGATCTGTTAATAGAAGGGTAGATTGATTTATCATCAACACTAGTCCCTAAAACTGCTACGGTCATGCCACCACCATTTAGAGACCCCCTATGGGCCAATGTATCGATCCCGATTGCTAATCCGCTAACTATAACAAAATCAGATTTGGCAATATGCTCGGCTATATTTAAAGCAGACTCTATGCCATAATTTGTTGGTCTTCTGGTTCCAACAATTGATAATTTAAGCCGATTTTCAATATTTATATTACCCCTAACATATAAAACGATTGGCGGATCAAAAATTTCTTTTAATAAATCTGGGTAATTTTTATCGTTAATAAATATGGTGTTAATATCTTCTTTCTTCAAAAATTCTAACTCACGCTCCGGGATAGTATTATGCTTAAGATCCAAAAAATTATTATAAGCTTCTTCGCCCATTTCCGCTTTTTGAAAATCCAGTAGATTAGGGTTTTGCCAAAAATATTGCAAATCATCAAAATAATTTACAATTTTCCCGATATGTTTTCTGATCTTGGGATTTTTTGATAAAGAAATAATTATTTCTTTATCTCTTTCTTTAATTTTTTGCATTGTCATTTTAATCCAAAGAGATGGTCCGTGGTTTAATTTTATTATTCAAAAAAGCTTTTATCTCTTGCGTAGCTTCATAAATTATTTCTTCTATCAATTCAAATTCTTTTTTCGAAAATTTTTCTAAAACAAACTCCTCGGCCTTTATCTCTTCTTTCGATCTGCTTAAAATACCAATTCTTATCCGCCAGAATTCTTTAGTTCCTAGCCTATTGATTAAAGATCTTACCCCGTTATGGCCGGCATCTCCTTCACCAAAACCAATCTTTACTTTACCTAGCTTAAGATCAATATCGTCGTGAATTACCATTATATTTTCTGGATTAATTTTGAAGTAATTTAAATACTTAGATATGCTTGTCCCCGATTTGTTCATAAAAGTTAAAGGCTTTACAAGAACACAATCATTAGCTTTTGATATATCTGCTTGAAATTTTTTCTCTTCTTTGAAAGTTGGAAAATCTAATTCTTTGCGCAAAATATCCAGAAAAATAAAACCAACATTATGCCTAGTAGATTGATATAATTTGCCTGGATTGCCTAAACCAACTATTACTTTCATCAAATTTCCTTATACATTCTTAAAATAGAAATATATCTACCCCTTCTAAGCATAGCTTTTGGCAACTCACCATAAACCTTAAAACCCATTTTTTTATAAAAATTAAAAGCTCTCTCATTTGTACTGCAAACATCTATAGTAATTAATTTAACTTTCAAATTTTTTTTAGCGATTTTTAGAACCTCACTCATTAAACACTTGCCTATGCCTTCTTCACGAAATTCTTTGAGGATGGTTATTCCAAAATTTCCTACATGTGACATCCTACCGCTTTTTCTCTCAATACCACCACTGCCTATTATTTTAGAACCTGTTAATGCGCAAAGAAAAATTCTTTCATCTTTTCTAGTTCCTTTTATTGTTTTTTCTAGCCATTGTTTTTCTTCCGCAAGAGAAACTTTTTTATTTATTAAAAGGAAATCATCTTCATCAATAATACAATTGATCATATTCTTTAAACCAATGGCATCATTGTTGCCAACCACTCTTATCAAAATATTTTTATCTTTTTTAGACTTAACTTTTTTAATTATTTGCCCGATCTTTATCATTTATTATCTCTATTACTCTTTAATTCAATTTTAATGGGTGTGCCAGTAAAATCAAAACTTTCCCTTATCTTTTTTTCCAAATACCTCAGGTAAGAAAAATGAAACAGCGAAGAATCATTTACTTTTAAAATGAATTTCGGAGTATCAGAAACAATCTGAGTAGAAAAATAAATCTTAGGCTGAACCTCCCCTCTTGTTTTTGGAGGATTAAAACTAACGGCATCAGAAATGATCTGATTTAATTTTCTGGTTGATATCTTCTCTGTTCGTTTGAATTTAACCTCAAGAATAATATCAAATATCTTTTGTACATTCTTACCTGTTAGTGCAGAAATAAATATTACTGGCGACCAAGGGAGAAAACTAATTCTGTTTTTTAAAAAAGAAAGAAAATTGTCCATTGTGATATCTTTTTCTTTCAAATCCCATTTATTAATTACCAAAATTAATCCCCGACCTGCCTCTAAAGCGAATTGAGCTATATGAAGATCCTGATTAGTTATGCCCTCATCAGCATCTAATACTAATAAAGTTATATCTGCTCTAGCTATAGCCTTAACCGCCCTTAACACGCTGAATTTTTCAACACCTACTTTGATTTTTCCTCTTCTTCTGATACCTGCAGTATCGACTATTTTAATTGTTTTATCTTGATATTTTAAAAATACATCTATACTATCAACAGTTGTGCCGGGTATCTCATTAACAACCACCCTTTCCCTACCAACAAGACTATTAACTAAAGTAGACTTACCGACATTAGGTCTACCGATGATTGCAACGTCAATATCTGATTTTATTTTCTCTCTCTTTGGCTTTATCTTCTTTAATTCTGATACTATCCTATCCAACAAATCCCCACTTTTCCTGCCGGAAATAGCCGAGACCGATGATGGCTTTCCTATACCTAATACTAAAAAATTATCAACCAACATTTCCTTTTCTTGATTATCAACCTTATTAACAACTAAAATAGTTGGTTTCCCTGATTTCCTGATTATGTCGGCTATCTCTTTGTCTCGCGAAGTTAAACCTTCGTCGGCGCTTACACTAAACAAAAGCAAATCAGCTTCATTAATGGCCTCATATACTTGAGTTTTCACTCCTTCAATCAATTGCTTGATATTCTCTGGGGTTTCCTCGGGTGTTTCTATATTTAACCCAGCAGTATCAATTATAATAAACTCTTTACCTTGCCATTCTGTATCTGCATATAAGCGATCCCGAGTTGTTTCTGGTTCAATAGATGTAACAGCAAGTCTCTTCTGTATAACACGGTTAAAAAGAGTTGATTTGCCTACATTCGTTCTTCCAACAATAGCTACTACTGGTATCATATTTTTATCCCGAAATTATTTAAGTCTTTATTCAATTGCGTCGCTGAGCTGAAGAGTATGGTATTTAAACCAATTTGATGAGCCCCTTTAAAATTTTTTTCTCGATCATCAATCAGCACTGCCTCCCCTGGAATTGTTTCTAATCGATTTAGAATTATTTCATATGCCCTCTTATCGGGCTTTTTTATGCCAATATCAGCTGAATTAACTATCGCATCAAATAAACTAATTGTATATAGACCTTCTTTTGATGTTTTCAAATAATCCATCCATTGTTTTGTAAAATTTGTAAGCAGCCCTAATTTATAGCCCCGTGCTTTTAATTTTTCTATAATCTGTAATGTTCCTTTTTTGGGAATAAGTAAGCTATATACCTGGTTTCTTATTTCAGTTAAAATTTTTAAATTTTTTATGTTTTGATCAAGATCTTTCCAAAATTCTTTTTCAGTTATTCGACCGGTTTGAATTTTCCAGAAAATATCATTTTTTATATTTTTTGTATGAACCCTATAGTGAAAATCCGTTCGATCCTCTCCTTTTTTTATAGCAGCATTAGTAATTGCATGCCAATGAGAATCAATAATAACCACACCATTAAGATCAAAAATAACCGCCTTTATTGTATCCGCTTTAGCTACCATTTATAATCCTCAAATCCCCATTTTAGTAATTTTTTACTTTCTCCAAACCTATCGGGACTATTCAACACTACCGCAATAATCTTATTATTATCTTTCTCGGCTTCTGTTATTAAACACTCCCCGGCTTCACCTGTATAGCCAGTCTTTACTCCCAATACATTTAAATCTTCTAAAAAAAGAAGTTTATTTGAGTTTCTTAAATGATGACTAATCCCCTGACTTGAGGTAATAGTCTTTTCCTTTGTATTTACAATCTCTTTAAACTTTTCATTCTGCAAGGCATATTTTGTTAATATAGCCAGGTCAAAAGCTGATGAATAGTGATGGAAATCATCCAAGCCTGCTGCGTTAGTAAAATGAGTGTTCTTAAGACCGAGTTCTTTCACTTTTTCATTCATTATTTTCGCAAATTCTTCTTCTGTACCTGATACATGCTCTGCCATTGCAACACAACTATCATTACTGGAACTTAAAAGAGCTCCATATAATAAGTCTTCTACTGTTAAATTTTCACTCGCACTGAGATCAATTCCTTCTCCGTAAGATGAAACTGCGTTTTTAGAAATATTAACTTTGTCTTCCAATTTTGCTTTTTCTAAAACGATAGTAGCAGCCATTATTTTGGTCAAAGATGCCATTGGAATTCTTATATTAGATTCTTTTTCGGCCATTACCTTAGATGTATTTCTATCTATTAATATAAAAGACCTTGCTTGAATATTAGCATCAGTTTCCTGAATCTTCTGCGGTAAAGGAGATATTTCATCTAAATAAGAGGCCGCAGGGCTTACAGTATTCGTGTTGGCTTGATACGGATTAACGCTAACCCAATTAGATGGGATTGTTATTCCTATCTGTTCCAAAATTATTGCAAAAACTAGAATTATTTTTTTCATTTTTAGAATTTAAAAGTTTGATCGGTTTTGATTTCTTCATCTTTACTTAACTTAGGCAAATCATCAGGACTCTCAATGCCTAAATATTGCAAAAACTCGAAGGTTGTTCCGTAAAGTATCGGTTTACCAGGTGTTTCTTTTCTACCTACCTCAGATATCAACCCTTTAATTTGTAAAGTTCTTAAAATTGCATCAGAGTTTACTCCTCTGATTTTTTCAACTTCCATTCTGGTTACCGGCTGTTTATATGTAATAATAGATAAAGTTTCTAGGGCTGCTTGTCCCAACTCTTTCTTTAATTCCTGATTTAAGAATATTGCGATATATTTAGCAATTTCAGAAGCTGTAACAATATGAAAATAATCACCCTTTCTTATAATCCTTAAGCCTCTATCCTGAAATTCATTAATTAACTCCAAAAGTACTTTTTGTACGTCTATACTTAAAGAATTTGAAACGCCGGCTAATTCTTTTATACTGATCGGTCTCTCAGAAACAAATAATAAACCTTCAATTATGTTTTTTAAGTTTTCTTTCATATTTGCCCTAAACAAATGCTTCTTTTTTTATTAATATAATGTCCGTAAAATTGTCGTCCTGTTGTGCTTCTAAAATTTTCTGCTTTAAAAGCTCTAACATGGCCAAGAAACTAACAATAACCTCTACTTTACTTTTTGACTTCTTAAGAAAAACGCCGAATTGTATTTGGCCTATCTTGTCTAACTCATTCTTTATTTCACCTATTTTCTCCTCTATAGAAACCGATTTTTCAACTAATGCTTTTGGATTTTTCTCTTTCTCTTCATTGGATATTTTCTCAAGAACCTCCTGAAATATTTTAAACAAATTTTTATTATCTATTCTTGGAGGATCAAAAAAAACAACTGATGGACTTACTTTTGTGCTCCTGCTAAAAGACTGCGAATCTTTATTAGCCAGTTCTTTTATCTTTACGGAAACTCTCTTAAAAATCTGATATTCTTTTAAACGTTTTTCTAATTCTTCTATATCTTCCTTTTCTTCTTCTGTTAAGTTCAATTGGGGCAATAAAATCTTTGATTTAATTAAAATTAGTTTAGAAGAAACATCCAAAAAATCCGATAAGTTTTTAAGTTCGATGGATTCAATCTTTTGAACATAAAGCAAAAACATATCAGCTACCTTTGCTAAAGAAACCTGCGTTATATCCATTTTATGCTCTTCAATCAGCTTAAGGAGTAAATCCAATGGTCCTTCAAAAGATTCTAATTTTATTTTAAAATTCATTCTTTTTTTAAAATTTTAATTCCTAATTCTTTCAGCTGCTCCGGATATACTTCAGACGGAGCACTCATAACTGCAGTCCTGCCTGTACCAGTTGTTGGAAAAGGAATAACTTCACGAATATTCGGCTCATTAAGAATAATCATAAGCCATCTGTCAAATCCGTTCGCTATTCCACCATGGGGCGGCACACCATAAGTAAAAGATTCTAATAAATGTCCGAATCTTTCGATAATTTCCTCTTTGGAATATCCCAAAGTCTCAAATACTCTAATCTGTAAATCAGGATCAGTAATCCTTATACTACCGCCAAATATCTCTTCACCGTTTAAATTCAAATCATACGCCTTAGCCCTTATGTCACCAAGTTTATCTTTATTGTCAAAAAATTTCATATCTTCTTCTAGCGGCAATGTAAAAGGATGATGAGCAGGACCCCATGTTTTATCCTCTTTTTTCCATTCAAAAAGAGGTCTATCAACAACCCAAATGTAAGATAATAAATCGGGATCTTTTTTGTCTTTTCTCAAATCTGGCTTCTCTGTGCCGTATTTCTCCATAACTTCTTTATATGTTAATCGGGGAAAAGGTTTGTCCTGAATTTTTTTACCTAAAGATTCTGTTACCTTTATTACTAATTCTTCGGTTAAATCCAGTACGTCTTTAACCTCTACGAAGCTCATTTCAATATCTAATTGATCAAATTCAAAAACCCTGTCTCTTCTTAAATCCTCATCCCTAAAACACCTTGGAAATTGAAAATACTTTTCAAGTCCTGCAACCATTAATAATTCTTTGTATTGCTGTGGCGACTGGGGCAACGCATAAAAGCGTCCTTTATAAAACCTTGAGGGAACTAAAAAATCCCTTGCACCCTCTGGCGTACTTTTTGTTAAAATCGGGGTATCTATCTCATAGAATTCTTTTTCATTTAAAAATTGCCTGATAAGATTTTTCATTTGCTGACGAGTCTTTAAAATGTTAACAACTCTTGTTCTACGCATATCAAGATAACGATATTTCCAACGAAGTTCTTCATTAATTTCGTAACCGTCTTCATGAATATTAAGCGGCAGTGTTTTGGATTTAGATAATATTGTGGCGCTCTTCGCTTCTATTTCAACTTCACCTGAAGGTATTTTAGGATTAATCATTCCTGATGGCCTTTTATTGACAATACCGGAAATAGAAATAACATATTCATCTCTTAAGTCATCACCAATTTTATAAGCATCCTCGTTTTGAGGTATAAAAACTATCTGAGCCAACCCACTCCTATCCCTTATATCTATAAAAATAATTTTGCCGTGGTCCCTGCGTCCGTTAACCCAACCATACAAAGTAACTTCTTTGCCTATATGATTATTTAAATTTTTAGTAAGTATTCTTTCCATGGCTTAATTTTACTATAAAATAAGCAAATATGAAACAGCTTTTAAACCTAGCGCTAATATAATAATACCCCTTTAAAGGGGTATTAAATAAACGAAAATTTTATTGTTTTTTCTGGTTCTGTTTTTTCTTTGCTAAAACTTTTTCTATTTTCTCAACAACCTGACCAGGCATAATTTGTGATTTTATCAAAAAGTCTTCAGCCCCATATACCAAGCCTTTGGCCTTTACGTTTTCTTCTGCTAGAGCCGTCAATACAACTATAGGGATATCTTTTGTTTCAGGCGTTGATTTTAGAATATCCAATACGTCCATACCTGACATTTTAGGCATCATTATATCAAGTAATATTAAGTCCGGTTTTTCTTTAATAGCCACGTCTAAACCCTCTTCACCGTCACTTGCCTCGAGCACATCATAACCATTAAGAGAGAGTCTAAGTTGATACATCTCTCTTAGAGACTTATCATCTTCTACTATCAATATTTTTTCCTTTTTCTCTGGCATCCTCTTCTCCTTATATTTATAGTAAATTAACGAATACTAAAAATCAAGCTGTTGTAATTTTAGGGGGCTAATGGAAGTGTAAAATAAAAAGAAGTTCCTTTGCCTATTTCACTCTCCACCCAAATTTTGCCGCCTTGCTTTTCAACCATATTTTTAACCAAATATAAACCTATGCCCATGCCTCCAGCTGCTCTAGTACGAGAACTGTCTACCTGAAAGAATTTATCAAATATTTTGCTTTGATTTTTCTTACTAATACCTACTCCTGTATCCGAAACTTTCACAAACATTTCCTGATCTTTAACCTCTGTATCTATCGTAATTCTACCCTTTTTTGTAAATTTTAATGCATTATCAACTAAATTTGAAATTATAATTTTAGTACTTAACGGCTTAGCTGCTATTAAAGGAAGCGGCAGCATTTTTGGAAGATCATAAACTAATTCAATACCATGATCTTTGGCAATCTGCGAAAAATCTTCAATAGATTTTTCTATTAAGTCTTCAATCTGTATAGTCTGGGATTTTTCCTCCCCTATTGATTCAGATGATGTGATTAATCCCTGAACAACCCTTGATATCCTTCTAGTAGCCTCAAAAGACCTTTTAGCTAAATTCATAACGCCTGGCTTTACTTCCTCTTCAGGAAATTCAAGTATCATTGATAAATAGCCGGAAATCATAGCTATAGGAGTATTAAGCTCATGAGTTACAATATCAATAAATTCACGCTTACTTTCATCAACTTGCTCTAATTTATCCCTCAATAACTTTAATTCACGCGCCAAAAGAATAATTTCCTGATTATTATTTTTTTTACGCAGAAGAAAAACAATAAGGATTGCGACAGTAATGAGATTTAGTAATATAAGCAAATAAGTTATCATGATATTTTATTTATTACTTTTGGTAATGTAAAACAAAACCTACTTCCTTTCCCAAGTTTACTCTCTACCCATATTTTTCCATTCATCATTTCTACTATAACTTTAGAAATATATAACCCTAAACCGGTTCCTTGCGCTTCTCTGGTAGCAGAAGAATCAACTTGGTAAAATTTATCAAAAACCTTATCAAAATTTTCCTTTTCTATACCAATACCAGTATCTTGTACCGATACCTCAATTGATCCATCTCTCTTTTCTGATACGGATAAAACAATTTTACCTTTCTTGGTAAATTTTATCGCATTACCAATAAAATTGTTTATGACTTCTCCTAATCTATCAGGATCGCCAAATGCTTCTGATACTGGTTTTTGAGGTTTTTCAAAAATCAATTGCAGATCATTGGATTTTGCTTCATCTTGAAAATCCTTAGCTGCATTTTCAAGCAAAGAATTCATATCTACCGGCACAATATTCATTTTCATCGAGCCTCTTTGGATTCTAGAAACATTCATTAAATCTCTAACAAGCCTTGCTATTCTTTTAATACCCTTATAAGCGTTACTAACGATATTTGAGGCCGTATCGTCAACTTCTCCGATATTTTCATCAACTATCATTGAAAGATGCCCCTGAACCTGTGTAATGGGCGTTAAAAGCTCATGTGAAGCAATAGAAACAAATTCCATTTGAATTCGCTCAATTTCTTTCTCTTTAGTAACATCCCTAATAATAGCTACAGCGCCTTGCGCATTTCCGGACGCATCAACAACCGGCGCAGAAGAAAGAGTTATGTAAAGTGTCTTATTCGATAAATTAATTAAGCTTAAATCGTCTCTAAATATAGATTTTCCTTCAGCTATTGCAATCTGCAAAGGACAATCTTTTGTATAGTCTATTTCCTTATTATTAATCCTAAGCTTAAAAATATTACCATAAAAATGTCCTAAAAAATGCTCGCCCTGCTCTTTGGATACTTTAAGTATCTTTTCGGCTGCCTCATTTAAAAATATTAATCTTTTTTCCCGATCAACAACAAATACTCCATCACTCATGCTCTGAAGCACTACTTCACCTTTAACCTTTTCAGCTACTAATTTGCTTACGACTTCTTCTAATTTATCCCTCTCTTCTCCTTGTCTATAATAAATTGCGCTTATAGCAAAAAATAATGCCCCGAAAGTTGCCAAAAGTATAATTTCCCACCTGAACCATACGGGATAATTACTTATAAAGTTCGCCTGATTTAAATCGATTGAAGCTGTAATATAGATTACTGCTAATTCAAAAACTAAAAAAACCGGAACTGCATAAGGATAAAAAAAGAAAACAGTAATCCCTAAACACAGAAAGAATATAAATATAAAAGGACTAGTAATACCTCCAAATAATTCAGCTACCGAAATCAACATTAAAAGAATGAATGTTATATCAATATCAAGAGCTATATCAGCATTTTTCTTTAATATATTATCGTAAAAAAATCTATGATATATGAGCGTTTGGCAAATCACTAATCCCACGATGAAAAAATATGCTGGATGAAAAGTAAAAGACCAATTACCTAAAAAATAATTAACCGCGGCATAAATAAAAAAAGAAATTATCATCCAATCAAAAATTTCAAAAAATCTTGCGGTAGATTTAATTTTTATAGCATGGAGCTTGACCTGATGCTCTTTATCTTCAAAAAGAGGTTTAGTATAAAAATTAGAAATAGGCTTATCCTCATTGACGGATTTTAGTTTTTCCATTAAAAAGCCTTTTTCTATTTAAGTAAAGATTTAACTTTTCCTACGATTTCTTCTAACTTTGATTCAGACTTAACCATAAAATCATCAGCTCCAAAAACAAACCCTTTAGTTTTAACTGATTCCTGGGTTAAGGCTGTTAGAATAATAACGGAGATTTTTTTAGTTTCAGGAGTTGATTTTAAAATGTCCAATACATCCATTCCAGAAATTTTAGGCATCATTAAGTCAAGCATAACCAAGTCGGGCTTTTCTTTCACTGCAATAGATAAACCCTCTTCCCCATCACCGGCAACGATTACGTCATAACCATCAAGCTTTAAACGCATTTCATATACATTACGAAGAGCAACATCGTCCTCAACGATTAAAATCCTTTTCCTCTTCGAACTCGCCTTAGGCATCGTTCCTCCATTTTTTATAACTTAAATTATTATAACATAAACTAACTTATAAAGCAAAGGGTTAATTTATAAAAATCAAATCAGCGGTAAGGTGAAATAAAAAGCGGTTCCCTTACCTTCAGTACTCTCAACCCAAATTTTGCCTCCATGCATTTCAACTATATTCTTGCTTATATAAAGACCCAAACCTGTTCCGCCACGCTCATTCGATAAAACTGAAGAAGCTGTTTCTGCCTGATAAAATTTCTGGAATAAATGCGAAATAGCGTTTTTGGGTATACCCATACCTGTATCAGAAACTGTGATCTGAGCCATATTATCTTTTTCCTCCAAAGAAATAGTTATGCCGCCTTTATAAGTATATTTTATAGCATTGCTTATTAAATTGTTAAAAACTTCCCCAACTCTTTCTGGATCAATATTGGCTTCCGGAAGCATTTTTTCCGGTTTTTGAAATTTAATATATATCTTTTTATCTCTTGTCTGAAGCTCAAAGCCTTCCATGGCTCTTTGGATAAGCCTTTCCAATCGAGTGGGCTGTTTATTAAGTTTTATTCTCTTTTGGTCAATTCTAGATACATCTAAAAGATCCTTAACTAAAGTACTTAAACGTTCAACGCTTTCATATGATCTTTTAGCAATCTCATCTCTGGCTTTAATATCTACTTTTTGCAGATTTAACATTGATAGATAACCCTCAAGAGCTGCGATTGGCGTTCTAATCTCATGAGAAGCTAAAGAAATGAACTCATCCTTGGATTTATCAGCCTGAACTAACCTATCATTAACATCTCTAAGCTCTTTAGTGGCCCGGTCTATTTCGGCTCTTAAAACTAAGTTAAATTTCTGGGTCTTTTCGTATGCTTTTGCATTTTGAATACCCAAAGCTACCTGATCGGTAATTATTTCTAAAACTCGTATATCTTGGAAGGAATAGATATCTCCAGATTTCTTTTCTCCTAGAAATAAGAAACCTATAATTTCACCTTCTGTTTTTAGATGAAGTATAAGCGAAGTATTGTAACTTCTCATTATGTCTTTACTAAAATCCCCCTCTTCAATCTCATCAAATACTTCGGTTTTATTATCATTAACTAAGTGTTTTATTTCTTTTGGCAAAAGATTGATAGCCTGCTTGTAACCAATGCTCTCCGTTTCATATATTTTGCCTTTTTCGATCAGAATTAAAGCTCCTCTAGTAATCCTCATTTTCTCCATTAGAGAATTTAAAAATTTAAAAAGTAATTCCGGGAGAACAATTGTAGAAGTAGCAACCTCATTAAGCTTAGAGGTTAATTCTTCAAAATTATAGTTATCTTTAAAAAATATTCTATCTGTCCATCGTGTAAATACCCTTTTTATAGGCTGGATTGTAAAAGCTATAGTCAGAGCAACAATCATAGAAGCCCAATATGCCTCAATACCCGTGAAGCTCTTGAAGACTAAAGCACCAAAAATGAAAATGAAAAATGTGTAAACCAGCGTAATAGTTATGAATAAAAGTGAGTAGGTTATACTTTTAACAATAATCAAACGAATATCCATGAGATGATGTTTAATAATTGCATACGTAGTAAGAGCTACAAAAAAAACTATAGAAAAAGGACCAAGTTTACCATATTGCTGATAACCCAATGAAGGAAGAAAAAGATTAGTAAGCATCCCAAGTAATAAAGCTACTAAAAGCCCGACAAAAACATATTGAGTTTGAGCTTTTCTAATACCAGAAAAGGAAATAAGTTTTCTAAATAAAATGAAAAAAGAAATCAAAATGAATGATAAAAAATAAGTGAAAAAAACGTTATAAAAAGACCCAAATGAAGGTGTAATGGGTTTAATTTGCTCTATACCTGTAACAATATCATTATTAAGAGTCAAGAAAGAAATAATAATCGGTATTATAATGAGCATTTTTTCAAAGTTAGTTATTTCTTTATAGTCAGGGAAAAGACGAGCAAAATAATATAATAGCAGCGGCATAAGAGAACTTGATATGAATGTTATCTTCATCCATATTAACGCCATGCTGTGGCTTAAAGTATACTCAGATAAATATATAGAACTCGCCCATACAGAAACAGAAACAGTAAACAAAAAGAAAAATATACTAAGTAACCCTTTTTTTCTAAAAAAAACAGTGACACCTAGAATAATATTAAAAACGCATAAGAAAAATGCTAAAAGAGTTATTATCATTAATGATTAAATTTATCAAACGACCCATTATTATTATTTTACAATATTTTTTCTAAAAAGAAAAAAAGGTCATAATAATATGACCTTATACCCCAATATTAGTTCTTATCTTTAAATCAATTAAATCAATGGATATAAAATTTGGAATAGATATGGGGAGTTTTTTATTTATAAGAAAACATACGATCTCGGTAACCAGTAATGCATTACCTAGCGCTTGCGCTAAACCAATGCTTGGTATAATAGTACTCTTATCATTTACGACTTTATCTATGATCTCAGAATTTACATAAGAAGGAAGAAATGGACAATATTTTTCGGGGGGGATAGAAAAATTATCCTCACCAGAATAACCTAGATAATCCTCGAATGTTATCCCATCTGGATCAAAAGTAAATACATTAGCACCAAAGCCAATAGCTGTAGCTAAGCTCACAAACTGCTTATTACGGTATGCTTCTTGATGAAAGAATAATGCATCCTGAAAATTATAGAAATCTATACCATCAATAGCATAATCTGCGCCAGTTAAAAATTCCTTAGCATTCTTATCATTGATGGCGGTATTGTATACCTCAATTTTCATATCAGGATTTAAATCCTCAAGCCACTGACCCAATACCTCTGCCTTATTGTGCCCTACTGTTGATCTCCTAGCCATATTCTGACGATTAATATTACTTACATCAAAAACATCTGGATCGGCTATTTTGATATGACCTATCCCGAATCTGGCAAGAAGATCCGCTGCTAATCCTCCCATACATCCACAACCCGCGATTGCTATTGTTGAGTTCCTTAATATTTCTTGTTCTTCTTCTGTAATAACCCCAATATTTCTTGAAGTTAATTCTTCATAATCAATTGGCCAACCAATCATCATAACCGCCTCCATTATCAACTATTAAACAAGTTCTAATATATTAACCATGCTTTTAGGTACTTGTGGCTTATCATAAAAAGCAAACAATCTTGAATCCATCAAAAGTCTCTGCCTGCCGCAATCCAACATAGCAGGAACAGTAACAGATCCTAGATAAAATTGCTCTCTTCCTATTTTCTTGAAATAGAATTGATATCTTCTTTTAAGCACCTCAAAAAGAGTTTTATCTATACATGCAAGCCATAATGTATCTCTTCGAATTTTAGAATACTGCCATGCATACCTATATAAACCTTTCGCCGCACTATATCCAGGCTTAACAAATAGTGACCCAACCTCAATGATACTCTCAGGATCTATAGAACTTATCCAATCTTTTGCTCTTTTTGAAATTTCGAACTCATTTAATGTTGGATAGCCTAATGGTGAATTTTTGATAATCCTCATTACGCCAACGACTTCCCCTTTTCTTTTTGATTTACCATTCATAAGAATAGCTATTATATAGTCTGAATAAGGGTGATAACCATCCTCAACCATTCCGGTTGGGGTTGCTCCAGAGATATAACCCACCCGTAAATAACCGTCATGATGTATTCTTCTTGCTATATTTATTTCTTCTTCAGTATTGGCTAATTTGTAAACAAGCGGTCCTATTTTTTCGGGAAGAAGTGTTTTTCTTCTCACTAACTACACCCCCTTCTATTTGATTTCAATGAGCTAAATAGCAGTACATTATATCAAAAAATAGAAAAATTAATCAAGGGCTTGTACGCGTCACGCACATTTGAGACTCCGGAACAGTTTTTATTAAATAATCAATGGGTGAAATATTACCCAAAGATTGGT
>PFOW01000006.1 GCA_002792735.1 bacterium CG_4_10_14_0_2_um_filter_33_32 | reverse complement strand
AGTTTGTGAACCGCCGCCTTGCGGCGGGAAAATTGGCGATTGATTTCAAAAATCCGTGGAATTATCTTGCCGAAATGCCCACTGAAGCGAGGGGCGAAGCCCCGAGCGAAGCTCGGCAATCAGTCGGGATTTTGTTCAAAATGAGTTCTGACTTTTTCCAACAAACACCACCAAATCTCTCTTCAGAGAATTTTTTATGATATGATATATTCAATGATAAATAATTTTAGGAGAACCTAATGGAAAAAAATTGTGTTATTTGCAAAGAGAATGAATTAACGAATGTAAAGATAGGAGATATAGAAGTTGGATATTGTGAAAAATGCCATGGGTATTGGTTTGAAGCAGGTGAATTGAGAAAAGTAAAAGACGAGAAACTCGAAAATGCTAAGTGGCTTGATTTTGATTTATGGAAAGATTTTTCTCATCTTAAAGCCATTGAAAGCAGTAAAAGGTGCCCTAAAGACAATGTAAATTTGTACACGCTCAATTATAGTGACTCAGATATTAAGATTGATGCTTGTAAAGAATGTCATGGTATTTGGGTAGATAAAGGAGAATTTGAAAAAATCATAAATTATATAAAAGACAAATCTGACTCTGAGATTCTTCATAATTACGCAACTAATTACTTAAAGGAGTTAGAAGAAGTATTTACTGGGCCAGAGGGGTTTCGTTCAGAATTAAATGATTTTTTAGTTGTTGCTTCTATGTTCAAATATAAGTTTTTAGCCCAGCATCCAGAACTTTCAGAGTTTTTATTAAATCTCCCCCATTAATTAAGGAGGTAGGTGATGGAGAGACCAAAGGGACTTACTTTAATAATTTTTGCTGAGGTATTATATGCAGTATCTGCCTTTCTGAATTTTTTTTCGTTTTTTTTGATTTTGATATTATATATAATTTCCGATAAGAATAATCCATATTTATCTTTTGAAAATATAGGTACAGCAATTATAATATTTACTCTCGGCGTTTTAGCAGTGATTGGTGCTAAGGATGCTTGGGAATTAAAAAAAACGAGGATTATTTATCTTAGTTGGTATAAATATGTTCGGATTTGTTAGTAGTCTGTTTAGGCTATCTATGACTGATACTAAAATATTTATAGGTATTGGTTTGGATATAATTATTTTGTTTTACTTATTTCTAAAGAGAAAATCTTTTGTAAATTAATCTGGTTATTAAAGATTAATAATAAGCTAACCCCTTTTTATATAAGGGCTTTTTTTGTTGACAAGCTTATAGCTTGGAGTATAATTAATATAATATAGATCTTTAAAATAGAAGCATCAGGAGGTATTTATTGTGGGTTGCGTAATGATGAAAGAATTGCAAACAGAAAACCTTTCACAGATACGCGGAGAGGTTGCAAATACAATTATTAATAAACTAAGTATTGGAGATGAAGATATTAAAATCAATAGAGATAATGGTTTATCAGCAGCATTTAGTACATTAATTTTTGAAATCAAGCTTTTAATAACTGAATTTGCGACTAATGCGATAGAGCATGGAATAGATCCAAAGTATGTTATTAATGAAGAGAATGGGCAAGTAATGATAGCTTTTACTAATCTGAAGAAAAAGCATGAAGCTCAAAAAGTAAATGGAGAAGGCGGATACGGGATTATGCTAGCTCAAAGATTTCCGGAAATTTATCATCCCGAAGTCATAGCATTCAGTAAAAATGGTTTCTATGTGGTGATCTTAACCTATGATTCAACTAAAGTTAAAGATTATTTATTGAGAGCATGTATTTAATTTTAAACGATCTTTCTAAACTAGCAGAACCTTCCTTAAAGGCTTAGTACTTGACTTATTGCTCTAAAAGAAGTATAATGTGCTGATTTTAAAGATAAAGCTATAGAATACAAGAACGGAAGCAATTAGTAAGATAAGTCGTACATTAATAAGTCAATCACCACAGAGGAGAGGTGTTTAAAATGACATCGTACGATGGTAAAGATATAACTAAGATCAGAAAGCAAGTTATAGAAATGGTTTTTGCACTTTTAGGAGAAGCATATCCAGACAATGAAGGACTTTTTGATCAAATGAGGATGGAGATCGGATTGCCGGTTTCAGAGCTTGCCGCTAATGCGGTTGAGCATGGAGAGAATGCACAATATGAAATTTCTGAAAAACCGGAATGTATTCTCTTGGTAGTACAGAATCAAAGAATGAAAAATGAAGAAAAAAAGGAAGAAGGATTAGGTGGCAGAGGCATATTTCTCTGTGAAGAATATCCAGAAATAGCCAAGCCAAACATAAAAACAAAAGTAACAGAAGACTACTATGAAGTAGACATTGAGTTTAACCTCGCGACTATCCGCACCAATATTGCACAATTAACAAAAGCCGTTTAACTATCAAACTTTTACTCTCAATCCCCCCCCCAGAATTTTAATAAAACCCATCGCTATTAACCCCTCGTATCAACATCTCGTCACAACCACAAGAGGTATAAGTTTTTGCCTCTTTTCCCTTGCCCAAATTTTATAAATAAGATCATTTTAAAATAGATAATTTTTTGTTAGAATATACATATGAAAGTACAAATAGAAAAACTTCCAGCAAGTAAAATTAAGTTAAATATAGAGGTATCTTCAGATATTGTTGACCAATATATAGATAAAGCTTATATTGAAGTATCAAAACATCTTAAGATTCCCGGTTTTAGACCGGGTCATATACCAAAAAATATTGTTGAACAGAAAGCCGGCTCCAGAGTTATTCACGATGAGGCGGTAAGGCTTTTAATTCCTTATGCATATGTTGAAGCTATAGGCCAAGAGAAAATACTGGCAATTGGAAGGCCAGAGATTTCAGTAAAGAAATTTGCGCCTAATAATCCGGCAGAATTTGAAGCTATTGTTCCTGTAGTTCCGGAAGTTAAATTGGGTGATTATAAAAAAGTTAAGGTAGAGAGGAAGGATGTTAATATTGAGAGCCTTGAAGTAGAAGAAATGCTAAAGAATTTACAGAAAAGAGAATCTATATTAAAACCAAAAGAAGGTTCGATTGAAGAAGGTGATTGGGCTGAAATTGATTTCGATGGCCATAAAAAAGGTATTTTGCTTGAGAAATTGAAAAGCAGAAATCATCCATTAATAGTTGGAGAAAAAGTTTTTATGCCGGAATTTGAACAGAATCTAATTGGTCTTAAGGCAGGGGATGAGAAGGAATTTGATGTACAGTTTCCGCCAGAGCATTTTGAGAAAGATATTGCGGGAGAAAATATACATTTTAAAATAAAGATCCATATGGTTCAGGAGATTAAGCTGCCCGAATTAGATGACGAATTTGCCAAAAGGATTTCTGGAGGTGCGGAAAAAGATCTTGAAGGATTAAAAAAGGATATAGAAAACGCCCTATTCAAGCAGAAGACCCACGAAGAAAGAAATAGAGTTGAGCAAGAGGTCATCAAACAATTGAATAATTATGCCGAAATTGATATACCTCATATATTAATTGATGATGAAGTAAAGCAGATGAAAAAAGATCTAGAAAGCAGATTAAGTACCCAAGGATTAAAAATTTCCCGATATATTGAGTATTTAGGTAAAACAGAGGAACAATTTGATCAGGAATTAAGGGAAGGGGCTAAAGAAAGAATCAAGACCGGTCTTGTTCTTAATAAAATAGCAGAAGTAGAAAATATTGATGTATCAGATCAGGAAACTGATGAGGAAATAAAGAAAACCAGGTCAGAATCAGAGGAAAAACTTAGTGAAGAAGCTAAAAAGAAACTTCAATCGGAAGAAATGAGAAGATATATAAAAACCGTTCTAAAAAATAGAAAAACTTTAGATAAATTAATTGATTACGCAACAGCTTAAATAAATATAGAGGAGAATAATATGAGTAAATCAGATAAAATTATCAGCCAGCTTGTTCCAATGGTTATTGAAAAATCACAATTTGGTGAGCGTGCTTATGATATATTTTCCAGACTTTTAAAGGACAGAATTATTTTTGTAGGCACTCCGATTAATGATGATATAGCTAATTTAGTGATAGCACAGCTATTATTTTTAACTGGTGAGAATGAAGATAAAGATATAAAATTATATGTTAACAGTCCTGGTGGTATTGTAACCGCTGGTTTGGCAATTTATGATACTATGCAATATGTTAAAGCTGATATATCAACAATATGCGTTGGTCAGGCTGCCTCGGCTGCGGCTTTATTGTTAGCAGCTGGCAAAGACGGTAAAAGATTTTCCTTGCCAAATGCCAGAATAATGATTCATCAAATAATGGGCGGGGCTCAAGGCCAGGCAACAGATGTTGAAATTCAAACCAAAGAAATGCTTAGAATGAAACAGCAGACTAACGCTATTTTGGCTAAACACACAAAGCAATCTTTGTCTAAAATTGAAAAAGATACCGATAGAGACTTTTTTATGTCACCCGAAGAAGCTAAGAAATACGGTTTAATAGACAAGATAATTTAGTAAAAAGGAAGAAAATTATGACAATAGAAGAAATTTATAAGCTAGCTGTAAAAATGGGTGTTGAAGCTGATCCTAGGGACAAGGATGCAATTCAGAAAATATTAGATAAAACAAAAAAAGAATACGAAAAGCTTGATAAAGAAGAAAAGCAAGAATTTGATACAGAAAAATTAAATAACCCCTTTGGAGATACCAGAATTTTAACTGGCGATCTCAAAAAGAACATTCGTACTGTTATGAGCGGTATTGATATTGAACCGGCTGGTATTTTGCTTGCCGATAGATTAAATGAAAAAGGTGAAAATATTGATCTTATTATTTCACATCATCCAGAAGGAGTAGCGCTTGCTAATTTAGCTTTAGTTATGGGCGTTCAGGCTGATTTATCGCATAAATTTGGCGTTCCGATTAATGTTGCTGAAGGTCTTATGGCAAAGAGAATCGCAGAAGTAGCAAGAGGCATTAACCCTATTAATCATAATGAAGCTGTTGATATGGCAAAAATCTTAGGTCTGGCTTTTATGTGTACTCATACTATTGCTGATAATTTAGTTTATAAATTTATTCAGGATAAAATGGATAAAGATAAGCCAGAAACAGTTGATGATGTAATAAAAATTATAAAGGGCATTCCTGAATATAAAGAAGCTTTAAAGATAAACGCCGGACCAATGATTTTTGCAGGTTCAGGCGATAGAAGGGCAGGTAAGGTAGCCGCATTGGGATTTACCGGCGGTACCTCTGGTCCTAAAGAGATATATGAGAGACTCTCTAATGCCGGAGTCGGCACTGTTATCGCAATGCATATAAAGGAAGATGAACGAACAGAGGCCGAAAAATATAATATCAACATAGTTATTGCAGGCCATATTGCGTCTGATTCTCTTGGAATGAATATTTTTTTGGATAAGCTTGAAGAAAAGGGTATAAAAATCATTCCAATGGGCGGCTTTATAAGGATATCCAGGAATAAAAATAAATAAATAAATTACTTATGGGACGTATCGCAAATCTTCAAGGTCTTATAAAGAGAAACCAAGGAATTTATGTAACTAATCCTATCAATATTTTATATTTGACAAATTTTAAGGATTTTGACGATAAGCAAGGCCGAGTCTTTATTAATAAAGACTCGGTCTTTTTAATTTTCGATACCAGGGAAAAAGGTCAAATACCGAGTATTTATAAGGATATAAACATTGTAATTACTGGTAGTTTTAAGGACGATCTAGAAAAGATTATTAAAAAAGAAAAAAATAAAGAAATTTTAGTTGAATCAAAGAATATTTCGCTTCATGAATTTGATTTTTTTAAAGACCTACAAGAATGCATTTTATTAGGTAAAGCCAAAATTCCACCCCAGGGGTGTACACGATTGTACACCCCTGGGGTGGGTGGAACTATTAAGATCAAAAAGACTGTGGATTTAATTGAAAAATTAAGAGAAATAAAAGATCAAGAAGAGGTTAAAAATATCAAAAAAGCTTGCTTACTTACTGATAAAACTTTTGAATACGTAAAGAAAAAAATCAAAGTCGGTTTTACTGAAAAAGAAACGGAATATTTAATCCAGGATTTTATAAGAAGAAATGGCGGAGATTTATCTTTTGATACTATAATTGCCTCTGGACCAAATTCAGCCAATATCCATCACAAGCCCGCAGACAGAAAAATCAAAAAAGGTGATCCTGTAATGCTGGATTTTGGCGCAAAAATCAATTATTACATGTCTGATATAACCAGAATGCTTTTTATAGGAGAAGCAAAGCCATTTTTCAAAAAAATATATTCAATTGTTTTAAAGGCGCAAAAGCTTGCAATCAAAGATTTAAAAAATGGAGACAGGGACAGTAAGCGAATTGATGCTATAGCCAGAAATGTTATTGACAGAGAAGGATACGCGAACAATTTTTCTCATAGTTTAGGTCATTCATTTGGTTTAGAAATTCATGAAAATCCTCGTCTCAATCCAAAATCAGAAGACAAGCTGGTTCAAGGTAATATTGTCACTGTTGAGCCGGGTATTTATATTGAAGGCAAAGGTGGGATTAGAATAGAAGACGATATTTTAATAAAAGAAAAGGGAGTTGAAATCCTAACAAAATCACCCAAAGAACTAAGGAATATGGTGATAAAATAGAAAAATATATTATGCGTAAAATGTTTGAGAGTTGCATATACGTATGAAAAAAATCAAAATAGATTCGTATTTTGAAAATATGCTTTTGGAGGTGAGAGAATATGTGCGATCATGGTTTGCTTCCTGCCGGCTTCCCTTTTTCTCCTTTTTGGTCTAAACCGATTGTTACTCAAGAAGAATTAGCTGACGCAAGACAAGATATGGGAGAAGCCATTCAAGAATTAAATACATTGTTGGAACTTATAAAAGATGATCCGCGTTTGCGTCCGACAGATTTAGAAATAGTTAAGTATCGTAACTGTTTATTTGATGGAAAAATGCACTCATTGGAAGATACAAACTTAGCATTTGGCGGTATAACAATTGAGAAGATTCAAGAAATTGAAACGAAAATTACTGATATAATTTGTTCAATTTTTAATACCGGAGGTGAAAGATGTGTGTTATGATTTTCCGTCAGAGGTGATTGGTATTTTCCCTGATTCTTATGAGGAAACAACAGGGCAAACAGCAGAAAACAAAAAGTTGAACCAGTTTAAGGTTAATATCGTGGATTATGAAGGAGAACGACTTTTTGAGTTAGATGGAGTTATGTTTGATAGAATCAATGTTTATTTGTTTGCCGCCGAAGAATACCGACTTTTAGATGGTCAGATTTCAATTATTAGAGACGGACAGGTTTTTGATAAAACAACAAGGATAGGCGGCTATCGTGATGGTATATGTTTTTGTGGTTTTAAAAAGCTATTAAGCCAAAACAATGCTTCACACAATGTAACTGAGGATATATATCCTGAGGATTGTCAGATCGGGGACATTATTGTTATAGAAATTGAAAACTTTGACTTTGAAAAATACTTACATATATGTGCACGTGAATATACGGTATGGGATGAGATATTTCAAAGTGACGTCGGTAGGACTAGGAGCTATGAAGAAAATAAAGAACTTGTGGTAAAAGTAGCTGCTGATTTAGATGAGCAATCAGTAACTAATGTAGTTTATTTTATTAGAAATAAGCCAAACCGCACCCATACTCGACGTTTTAGAACCCCCCAGGAGTAAATTACATAATATAACCTATAGCTATCACTCTGATAGCTTTTTCCATTGGTCATAATTTTATTTTTATGTTAAATTAAATTGCTGGCGTTTTTTGAAAATTTTTTGAAAAAGGTGAATAGATTGGATTCTAGAATAGAAGCATTTGCGAAAGTCCTTGTACATCATTCAGTGGAAGCAAAAACCGGAGAAAATATACTTATACACTATGACAACAATGAATGTACGCCCCTTATTGAAGCTGTTTATAAAGAGGTTTTATCTGTTGGTGCATATCCTGCTTGTCTTGCCCAGTTATCTAGCTTAGAGCATATTCTGATGGATTCGGGCAATAAGGCTCAAATTAACAACAAACCGGATTTGACGCTATATGCTTATAAGCAAAGCCAAAAATGTATCGGCATATACGGAGGAAAAAACCATTCAGATATTAATCCTGATAATTTTGATCTTAGAAGGAAGGCTGTTATTTCTGTAGCTCGTTTTAGGCTTGATAATCGCAGATGGGTAGCTTGTTACTATCCAACAGAACTTTTGGCAGAAATGGCCGATATGAATTTGTTGGATTATCAAGATTTTGTTTTCAATGCTGTTATGCAGGATTGGCCTAAAATAGAGCAAGACCTTGATAAAATTAAAAGTATTTTTGATAACAAAAAAGGTATTAAAATTATCGGTAAAAATACGGATATAACATTCAGTCTCGAGAACAGATTAGGACTAAAGTGTTTTGGCAAACGTAATATGCCTGATGGTGAATTATGCTTCGCCCCCATAGAAAATTCAATGAATGGTCTTTTTGCACCCAGCTGGCCAATTGAAATAGGTGGTAAATATGTAGAGCGAGCTGAGCTTACAATCAAGAACGGTGAAATTATTCATACTAGAGCTAGGTATAATCTAGATACACTCAATACGGCATTAAAAACAGATCAAGGATCAAAAGTTATAGGGGAATTCGGTATCGGATTTAACAAAGGTATTACTGATTTTACCTACAACACTCTTTTTGATGAAAAAATATTTGGTACTGTTCATTTTGCTTTTGGAAGTTCCATAGATGGCACTGGCGGTACAAATAAATCATTAATTCATGAAGACATGGTTATAGACTTGAGACAATCCGGCGAAATATACGTTGATAATGAGATCGTTTTTAAAAACGGTAAATATCTTGACTTAGAATAGCATTAATAAATATTTATAAATAACAATTACACCACAAGCGGAATTTCCGCTTTTTTATATAAAAAAACACCGATTTTTATGTTAGGTTTTGGCTTGGTGTAGACCAAGAGATTTTGTTTTTTATTACAGCGGACTTAATTTAGGATTTGAGAATGATATATTTGTTTGTTTTATATAGTTTTTGTGCATTGGGGAAAACTTTTCTCGGATTGCCCTCAAGGAAGCTACCGTAAATCCAAATAATAAGTGTTCCAGTGGAGATGGATGGAATAAGCATCTTTTGATCTTCGTTCCAATCAGCTTGTTTGATGGTTGAAGTTTTTTTATCAGAAACCATTATTGTTCGCAGGGGGTGTGATTCGCCATATCGCCCATTTAATACATTGTTAAATCGCGCATTACCAGGTTGATACATTTCGAATCCGCATTCGTCGCATTCAAAAATTGTTTCTGATTCATCGTCGGGTCTTACAACGCTGTTGCAGTGATAGCCTGATTTAAAGAATCCATATTCTGGATATTCGCCCACATGGGGACACGGTATAGATTTTACATTCAGTATTTGTTTAGCTAAATCTTCTCTGACAAGGATAAGTTCTTTTTGCCCTGCAGGATATCTCCAAGAGGCAAAAACTTCCCCCTTTTTGATAAATGTTATCAGATTATTCCTCCCAATCAATTTGGGGAATAAACCGCCCTTCCAAACCTGAATATTCATTCATAATCACTCCTTTTCCTGAATAATTTTAAAATCTTCCTAAAGGATACAATAGGTTTCAAGATGAATTTTTGGACATATTTTTTAATTTTTCTTCAAAGGATTTTTTCATTTCCATAATTTCTTTTCTTAGATCGAGATTTTGCATCATTATTGATCCGAATAGTACTACAGCACTAGTACCCATAAAGTAATCCCACTTACTAAGTAGAAGATCAATTATTGCTATAATTGTAGTAATTGTAACCAGTGGTCTAATATACTTGATTGAGACTTCATTGGTGAATTTATCAGCAGCCTCTATCCCTTTTTCAATCTTTGCAAAAAATCCATTTTTTCCATCAGAATTTTTCGATTTTGCTTGGGATCTTCGTAATAGTTCATCAGGAAATTCAATCATTTCTCTGAGTTCACTAAAACTATGTATTTTAATCAATGTTTTAAAAAATAATAAAGTGCGTATCTCAATTTCCATACTTTGGATTCCATTAATTTCTCTTACCCATATATTAATCCATATTTTACTTTCGTTTATATTCTTTCTAGCTTTTATCCTTAGCGTATATGTACTTTCTCCTAGATCATTTACTTTGGTTTTTTCAATTATTAAGCAGGTACACCAACCATTTTGCTCTAAAAGTTCTGGAATATTCTTGGAGATATTATTAATCACTTGTATCACTTCCTTATCTTTTCGTTATTAGTAGTTTCTAATTATTGGGTGCCATATAGATTCAAATATATCGCAAAACTGAATATCGATTTCCTTTCTGGGAATAAGTTGAAAGAATCGTCTATTATACGATTTGTAAATCCATAATCCTGTTGGTTCTTCTCGGTCGTCTTTTATGAGGAGAATAGCGACATTTTCTGGAGAATTACAGCTAAGATCATCAACCAGCAATACAATTGATGCATATTGAGACCCGAATATAATATTATTTATATCTCCATCGGATGAATATACATATATTGGATGAGTATGTATTCCAAGCATTATGGGATTGTCTTTATCGATTGCTTCACCATAATCAAATACTTTATCTTCTGTACCTTGTTCAATAATATATCTGATATTTTTACTATTAGTGTAAAATCTAGCTCCCCATTCTGTTTTTGTCTCTTTTGTCTTCTTCAGAAGTGTTCCACAAAGTCCCGATATTATTGTAGGAAAAATTATGCCTTTTGGGATCTCTGTGATTCTAGTTAGACTCAAGCTTAGTCTTGATAGATGCTCTAAGGGTGTTTGCCACCCATTATCTATCTCGTTTAGTTGTATCTTATCTGGAAATTTATGTCCTGTTGTCACATGTATCATCTCCTTCTCGTAAGGTATGTTACAGGGTATGTTGTTATGTCAAAGATCAAGTAGTTTATGTTAAGTTTTCTTCTTCAAAAAATCAATAGTTTTATCAAGACGAGCAATTGTAAATTTTTCTAGTAAAAGTAGTATTTAGCCGACTAATTTTTTAAAGATAACTAAATTGGTCACAACAATAACTATTGACAGTTATATTAATTTTAATTATATTTAAAACAAATATCGGAAATTCGTGACACAATTGGCATATAAAAAAATTAAATAATTGTGTAAAATTGTTATTAAAACTCTAACAGAGGAGAAATTATTTTTATGTATTCAAATTCACTGAACAAGAGACGATTTTTTAAAACTACATCAGAAGTTCTTCCTCTGCCTAATTTAGTTGAGGTTCAGCTAAATTCTTATAGGTGGTTTATTAAAGAAGGATTAAAGGAACTTCTAGATGAAATTTCTCCCATAGAGGATGCCAGCAAAAAACTTCAGCTTGAGATAGGCGATTATTATCTTGACGATCCTAAGTATCCTGAAGAAGTGGCAAAAGATAAAAATATTACCTTTGAATCACCGCTTCGTTGCCAGGTAACCCTAAAAAGCAAAGAAACAAACGAAACTCTTTCTTCGCAGGAAGTATTTTTAGGTGATTTTCCTTTAATGACAGAAAGAGGAACATTTATTATAAACGGTATTGAGCGAGTTATTGTCTCCCAGTTGGTTAGATCTTCGGGAGTCTTTTTTGTTTCAGAACTTGTTGGCGATCAGGAATTGTTTGGCGGGAAAATTATTCCAAATAGGGGAGCATGGCTAGAGTTTGAGACATCCAATAAGGATGTTATTTCTGTAAAAATAGATAGAAAGAGAAAAATTCCTGTAACTTCATTAATTAGAATTTTTGGCGCGGTAACTGATGAAGAAATATATGATCTTTTTAAAGATGTAAACACAGACAAAGAAAGAGATTATATAAAAGCTTCTTTGGAGAAAGATCCTTCAAAGACTCAAGATGAAGCTTTTATAGAAATTTATAAAAGAATAAGGTCAGGCGATTTAGCTACCGTAGATAGCGCAAGGTCATTGATTGAAGCCATGTTTTTTGATTTTAGAAGATATGATTTAGGCAGGGTGGGTAGGTACAAATTAGATAAAAGATTAAATATTAAAACACCAAACGATCAAGAGCATAGAGTTTTATCCTTGAATGATTTGGTTTCTATCATCAAAGAAGTAATTCGTTTAAACAACGGCTTCGGACAATCTGACGATATTGATCATTTAGGTAACAGAAGAGTTAAAACAGTTGGTGAATTGGTTCAAGCAAGCTTTAGAAAAGGGCTTTTAAGGATGGAAAGGATTGCAAGGGATAGATTAAGTATTGCTGAAATAAAATCATTGACCCCAGCCCAGCTTATAAACGTTCGTCCTGTTGTTGCGGCTGTCAGAGAATTTTTTGCCTCATCTCAACTTTCCCAATTTATGGATCAAACCAACCCATTAAGCGAATTAGCTCATAAAAGAAGATTATCAGCAATGGGACCTGGCGGTTTATCCAGGGAAAGAGCCGGATTTGAAGTTAGAGATGTTCACACAACGCACTATGGCCGTATTTGTCCGATTGAAACCCCAGAAGGACCAAATATTGGTTTGGTAAACTCGTTAGCTTCTTATGCAAGAGTTAATGAGTATGGTTTTATTGAATCACCTTATAGGAAAGTTTTACAAAAAATTGACGGTAATGACGAAAAATTGTTAATTGAAAAAACTACAAAAGAGGATGTTCTTGATCCTAAGGGCAAGAAAGTTATAAGTTCCGGCACAAAGATAACAAAAGAAATAGCTTCAAAAATAAAAAAATCCGGTGCTGTAGAAGTTTCTATAAAGCCGGTCGTAACCGATGAGGTCAATTATTTGAATGCTATAGACGAAGAAAGAGTTGTTATTGCTCAGGCAAGCGTAGATTTAGATGAAAATAATTATTTTGTAGAAGAAAGAATACCAGTTAGAAGTCATGGAGAGCCGGATATTAGACCCATAGAGGAAGTATCATACATGGATATTGCTCCTAAGCAGATTGTGAGTATAACTGCAGCCCTAATTCCATTTTTAGAACACGATGATGCAGGGCGAGCAATGATGGGATCAAATATGCAAAGACAAGCTGTTCCTCTCGTTAAGCCAAACTCTCCAATTGTAGGTACAGGAATAGAAGCAAAAATTGCCAGAGATTCGGGTTATCTGCTTATTGCCAAAAAAGCGGGTAAGATTACATCTGTAACTGGCGATAAGATTACTATATTGGAGAAAGACGGCAACATAAGCGAATATAAGCTGAAAAAGTTCGAAAGATCAAATCAGGCACTTGCCATAACTCATCGCGCAATTGTAAATAAAGGTCAGGAAGTTGATGAGGGTGATGTTTTAGCTGATAGTTCTTCAACCCAGGATGGTGAATTGGCTTTAGGTCAAAATATTCTAGTTGCCTTTATGCCTTGGAATGGCGGTAATTTTGAAGATGCTATTTTAATTTCTGAGCGTCTGGTAAAGAAAGATATGTATAGCTCTATTCATGTAGAAGATTTCGTGATAGACGTTCGAGATACAAAACTTGGTCCGGAAATTATTACTAGAGATATTCCAAATGTTGGAGAAGAAGCATTAAAAAATTTGGATGAGGACGGAATTATAAGAGTTGGGGCAGAAATTAATGCTTTGGACATTTTAGTAGGTAAGATTACTCCAAAAGGTGAAACAGAATTAAGTGTGGAAGAAAGACTTTTAAGGGCGATATTCGGTGAAAAAGCCAGAGATGTTAAAGATACTTCACTAAGGTCACCTCACGGTGAAAATGGTAAGGTTGTATCTATAAAAACCTTTAGCCGTGATAAAGGAGATGAATTACCTGCAGGAGTAATAAAGAGAATTCAGGTTAGTGTTGCTCAGATGAGAAAAGTTTCTGCTGGAGACAAATTAGCTGGTCGGCATGGTAATAAAGGAGTTATTTCTAGGGTGTTGCCAGAAGAAGATATGCCATTTTTGCCTGATGGCACTCCTGTTGATATAGTTTTAAATCCATTAGGCGTTACTTCCCGTATGAACATTGGCCAAATTTTAGAAACTCACCTAGGAGCTGCAGCTAGTAAGTTAGGATATAAAGTCGCAACCCCTGTTTTTGATGGTGTATCTTGGGAAGAAATAAAGGATGAATTAGAAAAAGCCGATCTTGCAAGAGACGGTAAAACTGAGCTTTATGATGGCCGAAGTGGTGAAATGTTTGATAGAAGAGTAACCGTTGGTTGTATATATATTATGAAACTTATTCACTTAGTTGAAGACAAGATTCATGCTAGATCTACAGGTCCTTACTCTTTAGTCACTCAGCAGCCATTAGGAGGAAAGGCTATGTTTGGAGGTCAGAGATTCGGAGAAATGGAAGTATGGGCATTGGAGGCTTATGGTTCAGCGTATACTTTACGAGAAATGATTACTGTAAAATCTGACGACGTTTTGGGAAGATCAAAAACCTATGAATCAATAATCAAAGGTGAAGAAATTAAGGAACCTTCAACTCCAGAATCGTTTAATGTATTAATTAAGGAATTGCAGGGATTAGCATTAGATGTTGATCTTATTGAACAGGAGAAAAAGCCAGAAGAAGCTGAAAGTGTTGCTAACGAAGGAGGAGAGGCTGCGGTAGAGACAAAAGATGCGGGGGAAGAATCTAAAAAAGAGAAATCTGTAGAAACCAAAGAAACTAAAAGCAAAGAAAAGATAACAAAAAGCGAAAAAGCAGAGTAAATTTAATCTATATATTGAGAGGTAAAATGGAATATAAGAAAGAAAGAAATTTATCAAATGTAGAGTTTGATGCAATCAGACTAAAGTTAGCATCGCCTGAGACTATTATGTCTTGGTCTTATGGTGAAGTTACAAAGCCTGAAACCATAAACTACAGAACCCAGAAGCCTGAAAAAGACGGTTTATTTTCTGAAAGCATTTTTGGTCCAACTAAAGACTGGGAATGTTATTGCGGAAAGTATAAACGAGTAAGGTACAAAGGTGTAATCTGCGATAAGTGCGGTGTTGAAGTAACAAGATCAATCGTAAGACGAAGCAGAATGGGGCATATAACTTTAGCTGTGCCAGTTATCCACATTTGGTATCTTAGGGGAACAGCATCGCGAATTGGTTTAATTCTTAATCTTTCCATCAAAGACCTCGAACAAATTGTTTATTTTGCTAATTACGTTATTACAGAAGTTGATAATGAGAGTAGAAAAATAGCAATCGAGCAATTAGAAGCTGATTTAAAAGAGAAAAAGAACGAAGAAAAAATAAATTATGATAAAAAACAGGCTGAACTGAAAAAAGAGTTAGATAAAATTCTAAAAGAAGGTAAAGGCTCAAAAACTGAAGCAAAACAAAAATTTGATAAAGATGTAAAAAGATTAGACAAAGATTTGCAGGAAGAAGTTCAAAGATTGGAAGAAGCTAGGAAATCAGCACATGATGAATTAAAAGGGTTATCCCCGCTATCTCTAATTTCAGAAATGAAATATAGAGAACTTTCAATGAAATATGGCAATGTGTTTAAAGCAGGTATTGGAGCTGAAGCCGTTAATAAATTACTAACAAATATCGATTTAGATAAGCTATGCAAGGAACTCCGTGAAGAATCAGCTGAAAGTACCGGCCAAAAGAAGAAAAAATCCTTAAAAAGACTTGAATTTACAGAAAGCTTGCGCGCGGCCAATATAAGACCCGAATGGATGATAATTTCGGTACTTCCGGTAATTCCTCCGGATTTAAGACCAATGGTTCAATTAGACGGCGGAAGATTTGCTGCATCGGATTTAAATGATCTATATAGAAGGGTTATTAATAGAAATAATCGACTTAAAAAACTCATAGAGCTTGGAGCTCCTGAGGTTATCCAAAGAAATGAAAAAAGAATGCTTCAGGAAGCCGTTGACGCTCTAATAGATAATAATATTAGAAGAGAAAAAGTTGTCTCTCAGGCTGGAGCAAAGAGAAAGCTTAAATCATTATCAGATATTTTGAAAGGTAAACAAGGCAGATTTAGGCAAAATCTTCTTGGTAAAAGAGTGGATTATTCAGGTAGAAGCGTTATTGTTGTTGGTCCAAATCTTGAGATGGATCAATGCGGATTACCTAAAAAAATGGCTCTTGAATTATTCAAGCCATTCATAATCTCAAGGCTTATTAGAGATGGTTTAGCTCATAATGTTAAAAGCGCTAATAGAATGATTGAGCAGGTTAAGTCTGAGGTTTGGGATATTTTAGAAGAAATTACTCGAGAAAGATATGTTTTATTAAACAGGGCGCCAACCCTTCATCGTTTAGGAATACAGGCTTTTAACCCTGTTTTGATTGAAGGTAAAGCTATACAAATTCATCCATTAGTTACAACAGCATTTAATGCTGACTTTGACGGTGATCAAATGGCAGTTCATCTACCGCTTTCCCAAAATGCCCAAGATGAAGCAAAAAATATAATGGTATCTTCTCAGAACCTATTAAAGCCTTCTGCCGGAGAGCCGATTGTTTCTCCTACACAAGATATGATTTTAGGGTGTTATTATCTTACAGTAGAACAGGAAGGGGTAGGTGGTGAAGGAAAGATTTTTTCAGGTATTGATGAGGCAACGATGGCTTATATTGGAGGATCCCTAAATCTTCATGCGAAGGTTAAAATTAAATATAATAATCAGGTTTTTGATACAACTCTAGGAAGAGTGATATTTAATGAACTATTACCAGATAAAATTGGTTTTAAGAATGAAGCTATGAATAAGAAGAATCTGAAAAAAGTAGTTGCTGAGACTTTTGATAAATGCGGCAAGGTAGATACTGTAAAATTAGTTGACGGATTAAAAAAAATTGGCTTTGAGTGGGCAACAAAATCTGGTACTACTTTTTCTGTAGCTGATATGCATATACCAAAAGCCAAAGAGAAGATTATTGAAGAAGCAGAAGAAAAAACCAATGAGATAGAATCTCATTTCAGAAAAGGTCTATTAACTAATGATGAAAGATATGCCAAAGTTATTGATTTGTGGACTCATGTCAAAAGCCAAGTTACAGCTGCAATGCTTGGAGAAATGCCAACTACAAGTTCTGTTTATCTTATGACTGCTTCTGGAGCAAGGGGTAATGAAGAAAATATTACTCAGATGGCTGGCATGAAGGGCTTGGTGGCAAACCCAGCAGGAAAAACTATAGAGCTGCCTATTAAAGCTAATTTCAAAGAGGGCTTTACAGTTCTTGAATACTTTATTGCAACTCATGGAGCCAGAAAAGGTAAATCAGATACAGCCCTTAGGACATCAGATTCAGGCTACTTAACTCGTCGTTTAGTTGATGTTGCCCAAGATGTGATAGTAACCGAAGATGACTGTAGAGATACTGAAGGTTTGCTGGTTACTAAAGAAGAATCCGCAGAAATGGGAGAATCTTTATCTAACAGAATAGTAGGCAGATATACCGCTGAATCCGTAAAAGACTCAAAAGGAGTAGTTATTGTGAGTGTTAATCAGGAAATAACTGAAAGTATCGCTAAAACCATAGAAGAAAATGAGGATATTGATAGGTTAAAAATAAGATCAGTCCTTTCATGCAAAACTCCTTGGGGCGTTTGTCAAAAATGTTATGGTAGAGATTTAGCAACAGGAAAAACCATTCAACTTGGAG
Organism: bacterium CG_4_10_14_0_2_um_filter_33_32; assembly: GCA_002792735.1. Taxonomy (NCBI): domain Bacteria; species bacterium CG_4_10_14_0_2_um_filter_33_32. Next base: position 6,004 of record PFOW01000006.1, on the reverse strand, counting down.
AAGCTGTTGGTGTTATAGCAGCTCAAAGTATTGGTGAGCCTGGCACTCAGCTTACAATGCGAACTTTTCACATCGGCGGAGTTGCGTCAGAAGACATTACACAGGGCTTGCCAAGAGTTGAAGAATTATTTGAAGCTAGAATCTCTCATGCTCAAGCAGTGATTTCTGAAATTGCCGGACTTGTTGATGTTGAAGAAGAAGAAAACGATAAAACTATTAAAATTATATCTGAAGAGATACCAACGGATAAGTATGCTATTCAGGATAATTTCAAAGTTATCGTTAAAGACGGTCAGAGGGTTGAGGCTGGTGAGGCTATCGCCAAATCAAAAGATGAGAAAAGTTTTATTAAGACAAAATCAGCAGGTAAAGTTAAAATAGAAGAAAATGAGATAATAGTGACACGGCTTGAAGGACAAACAAATGAATATAAAGTTCCGAGATTTTCAACATTAAGAGTAAAAAAAGGCGAGAGAGTTGAAATTGGCGCTCAATTAACCGAAGGAAGTATTAACTTATTCGACTTGCAGAAGCTTTCAGGATTAAGAGCAGTTCAAAGATATATTATCAAAGAAGTACAGCAGATTTATGCATCTCAGGGTCAATCAATTAACGACAAACATTGCGAAACTATAGTTAAACAGATGTTTTCGAAAGTTAGGATAAAGACGAGCGGTGATTCAGAATATCTACCAGGTGAGGTAATAGAAAAGTATAAGTTTGATGTTGTAAATCAGATATTAAGAAAAGAAAGTAAAAGGACAGCTACAGGTGAAATTTTGTTGATGGGTATCACAAGGGCTTCACTAAATACAGAAAGCTTCTTATCGGCTGCATCGTTTCAGGAAACAACCCGTGAGCTAATAAAAGCTGCAACAACAGGAAAGATTGATGAGTTAAGAGGTCTTAAGGAAAATGTTATAATTGGTAAGCTTATACCCGCAGGAACCGGGTTTAAAAAAGAGCGCGTTGATAGATATCTGGCAAGAGTTAGAGCAGGTTTAACATAAGATTTCAGATTAAAAGTATTGAAAAAATAACAGAAAAGGTATAGATTATAAAAGTTAAGATACAAAATAGGAAGGATATTTACAGAATAAATGCCAACAATTAATCAGTTAATTAGAAAAAGAAGAAAAAGTGTAGCGAAAAAGACTAAAGTCCCAGCTTTAGTTAGCACTTTTAATGCTTTGAAAAATAGACAGAAAAAGCTAAAAAAAGGTTCACCTCAAAAAAGAGGCGTGGCTATAAAAGTTTCTACCACAACACCAAAAAAGCCGAATTCAGCTTTAAGAAAGATAGCTAGAGTAAGATTAACCAATGGGATGGAAGTTACTGCTTACATACCAGGAATTGGTCATAATCTTCAGGAACATTCCATAGTTTTAATTAGGGGTGGGAGAGTTAAGGATCTTCCGGGGGTTCGATATCATGTTGTAAGGGGCTCTCTTGATACCGCTGGAGTTACAGATAGGAAAAAGGGTCGTTCGAAGTACGGAACTAAAAAAGGTAAACAATAAGCATTAAGGAAGGAAAGATAAAAAGTGGCAAGAGGAAAGCTAAAAGTAAAAAAAAGAGAAATCAGACCTGACGAGAAATATAAAAGAACAGATATTTCGAAATTTATTAATAAGATGATGCTTCGTGGTCAGAAAAGTACCGCTAGGATATTACTCTATAAAACATTTGAAATAGTAGAGAAAAATACCAAAAAGGACCCATTAGAAGTTTATGATCAGGCAATGAGAAATATTTCGCCTATACTGGAAGTAAGGCCTAAAAGAATCGGAGGAGCAGCATATCAGATTCCAGTTGAGGTATCATTTAAAAGAAAGCAACACTTAGCATTTAAGTGGATGATTACAGCTGCTAGAACCAGGAAAGGCAAGTCATTTAGCGAAAAATTAGCCGAAGAGATCATCGATGCTTATAATTCAACGGGCGGCGCGTTTAAGAAAAAAGAAGATACGCACAGAATGGCAGAAGCCAATAAGGCTTTGGCATATTTAGCAAAAATGAAATAGATCAGTAAACGGTTAGTAGAAAGCAAATAGCAAAAAAAAGACCTTCAATTGAAAGTCTGAGGTTTTTGTATTTAGTAATTAGAGTAGAAAAGTTTTGTCTAAGATTTTAAGTAGGATTTTGTTTTTTACACTCTCTGCAAGATGATTGTCCTGGGTATTTTTATATATGAATGCCCAAAGTTTTCCTTGGAATTCTTTTTTGGAATATATTCCTTTATTATTATTCTGGAGAAAATATTCCAGCGCTTGTCTTGTTATAAGCCATAGACCTGACCATTCATCTGTAAAGGAATAGATCGGTGTAGTTAATTTGATCAGTAAATGTTTACTTAGAAGATTTATGGTTTTTAGAAATATGTCATCATCCATATCCAGGAGATACTTTTGATCGAAGGATAAAAGAATAATATCAGCTTGTGTTTCTGATAGTGCTTTTTCTAAATCTTTTCCGAAGCCATTTCTGTTTTCTGCAGTAACTATTTTAATTGTTGAATCAATGCTTGCTGCTCCATATTTGGAGACAACCACTATTTCGTTTACCATTTGTAAGGTTTCTATATTATTCCTGATTTTTAGCATTTCGTCCTGAGTTATAAATAATTTTCCAGGAATATAAATAAATGCTGCTTTAGGTTTTTGGTTTCCCAAGATGCATCCCTCCTTTTTAATGAGCAAGTCAGGTTATTGTACCGCAATCTTTGTTAATATCAAAGTTTATGTTGATTTACAAGGTTTTGCAATATCGCTATAAATAGTTTTTAATTGTTCTATTATAGTTCTTTGATTAAGGGGGTAATATATTGTGAACCAACCTACAGATCAAGTAGGATTTAGTTTAGACAGTGAAGAAATATATAAAGTAAGGGAAGCTATAACTGATTTATACAAAGATGATACAGATAGAATAGAGAAGCTTAGAAATTTATTATTTTCCGGTCAATACGAAGAGAACATTAAACAGTCTGATTTATTCAATAATACTCATCTTGATAATTCACAAATAGAGTGGGCAAAAGGATGTTTTGCTATTTATTGCTCGATTATTGAAGAAAACGGTCAGCAGAATTGGCTATTAGAGAATTTTGATGCCAATATCCGTCTTTCGTCATTATTAAGAAGGTTATTGTTAGGATTAGAGCCTCAAAGTGAACCAAAGTGTCTGAATAATCATATTTGGTCTCATTGTGATGTTTGCAGAGATTCAGATTGTCCGCTTATCAGTAAAGAAATTAAATTATTAAGTAAAGTAAATTTTTTGATAAATGAGATAAATTCTATGAGTCTGCGGTTAGTGAAGGAATTAGAATCTGTTATTCAGGAATTAAGCAATGATAGAGACTTAGTATCGAAAGGGGACGGGATTAATGAGTAAAATAGCGCTTGTTTGTCCGGGTCAAGGCGGTCAATTTAAAGGAATGGTTCAACATACAATAGACGAGTTAAAAAAGATTAGATCTCTAAAAAGATTCTTTGATGCGGGCCCGTATTGCTCACCTCTTTTCTGTATGCTCAATTCTTTTAAGTCGATAATGGGTTATGATCCAATAGAAGCTAGTAATGATGAAGAAAAATTAAGTCAGACTTTATATTTACAGCCTTTAATCTTTCTTACCACAGCCATGGTACTTGGAGCTCTTCGTGAAATTAATGAGCCAAAAAATGGATGTCCGTTACCTGATGAGAAAGTTGACACACCCAAGTTTGATTTTCGCTATATCTTAGGGCATTCTTTGGGAGAGTTTTCCGCTATTTTCGGAGCAGGTTTTCTAGATTTTGAAACCGTTCTAAGGCTAGTTAAACACAGGGCAGAGTTTATGTATGAAGTAAGCACGGGCGAAGGTCAGGGCATGTGGGCTATTTTGGGCAAAGATCTAAATGTACAGGCAATAGAAGATGAACTAAGATCAACTAGCACGTTATCAATAGCAAATTACAACAGCCATGATCAAGTTGTGATAAGCGGTCTTGAAGATACATTTATGGAATACAGAGAAAGAATAATGGTGATAGAAGGAGTTAACAAAATAAGAAGGTTGGGAGTTTCTGGCGCATTTCATTCAAGCCTTATGAATGATGCTGCGTCACAGTTTAGGAACAATCTTGACGATACTTACTTGAAGTGGGGTAGAGCCTCCATTTTCTATGTTCTCAATTATTGGAACCCCGAAGCTGTTTTGTGTAGCGATCCTGTTTACCTGAGTATGCTAGGCCAAATGACAGCTCCTGTACGATTTCAACAAATGATTGAGTACACATTGCAACAAGATGTTGATACATTTATTGAACTTTCTCCGGGCAAGACCCTGACTAATTCTATTAAAAAATAGCCGATAAGGCGAATAGAGATATTACGGTTATAAATGCAGATAACTTTATAGAATTTTTGTCAGATACAGAGAAGGGAGAGGCTATCTAAGTATGATACTCGTTATGATAAATAAGGGTCGCAAAATATTATCAAATATAAGGAAAAACATATTACGCGAATTGTCTATCGATCTTTTGATAACTATATTCTTTGTGTTGATTTTATCGCCTGTAGTTATTTTTTTCTCCGTATGTATGTCAATTATCCTAGTTATTGGAGTTAATCCACTTCCATTGATAATAAAACCAGTCTTTGAATCTTTCTATGTATCTGGTATTGGAATAACTGGTTTTGTAATTTGTATGTTGATTAATTTATATTTACCGGATAATAGATGCTAGTGGAGAGACCCCTCTGGTTACGTTTCAAGGTTTACGAAAAGATTCTAGAGGTAGTGCTAACTTCCACTACTGCCCTTTTTAACTATTGACAGGAAAGACAATTTAGTGTAAAGTATGGAACATGTTCATTCAAATTTATTTGATACAGAGGTGGTAAGATTGGCAGCTTTAAACGCATCAACAGTAAGACCAGCTTCTAATAATAAAACCAAAAACGAAGCCTTAGAAGTTATTAATTTATTAGATCAAACATATGAAAGTATTTTTTGCTTTGATGCTATTGAATTTCTATACAACGCTGGATGGCTTTGTGATCGAATCTTAGAGGTATTGATAAAAGAGGGATTCAATGGTTTAGTAATTAAACAATTTAAAGCAAGGTATGAATGCTATCCATTTTTGAATCTAATATCCCAAGGACACATTTATTTTATTCGCGATGTGATTTTCCATTATATAAATACAGGTTATGTTTTAAGAGAAGAAGTTTTAACTCTTGTTGAGAGTGGATTAATCGAGATTTTAAACGGAAATAATGGATATGTAAGGAGTAGGTACTCGAGCATTAATGATCTAAAAGAAGCGAAAAGAACACTAGAGGATATAAAAAAAGGATTACTACAAATAAAAGTATCAGGATATATACTATAACAACACACTACAGGAGTACTCAATTCATAGGAGAATTTGCTCCTTTTTTTATTTGATTTATAATTATTATTCAGGTTTAAATATTAGAATACAATGGAAAAATCTAAAGGTTTTACGTTAATTGTATTACTTATTGGAATATTAATTATTGCTGTATTAATTAGTTTAACAGTAAGCAAAACAAATATTGTTTCAAGGGGTGATTATGAACCCAGGAATGTTAAGCGCAAGGCTGATACAACTCAGATTAGGTCAGCTATAGAATCATGGAAAGTCAATGGTGGAGAAATAATAGCTCCAATTACTAATACAACCTATGATATAACTAAAGATGATTTGGAAAATATTGGATCTCCTTTTAACAAAGCGGATAATAATGGCAAAAAGCCAAGTGATTATTTGTCTGGTTCCAGTTATCCTGAAGATCCTCAATCAGACAATAGTAATTCTTATTATTACCGTATTACAATTAGAATCAATGGTACTTATCAGATCAAAAGAGACGATTCTGACCCAACACCATCCGATAATGTGACTGATAAAGATGTTCCGCCAATCGAAGGATAACAGTGTCTAAAAAACCTGAATAAGTTACGAAACATTTGAGACTCCTGCAAATA
>PFOW01000005.1 GCA_002792735.1 bacterium CG_4_10_14_0_2_um_filter_33_32 | reverse complement strand
AGTCTTATACCACAAGGCTTTGATATGCATATTGGAAACTCCTTAGTTATTTGCAGGAGTCTCAAATGTTTCGTAACTTATTCATACTCGAATTTATAAAAAATAAAAAAGCAGCTTTGCTGCTTGGGGTTGTGTTGTAATTATAAAAATGATTTTTGTTTTTAAAAGAGGTTTTAAATTAGTTTTTTGCTTCCTGATGTTTTTTGATTAATTTTTCTATGGCTTGTTGACTTTTGCAATCGAATTTTTTTATAGAAAGAATTCTTACTTCAATACGACCATCGGGAATCTTGATTTGTACTATGTCACCGGCTTTTTTGCCTAAAATTCTTTGCGCGATTGGAGTATCTGGCGACATGACAAAGTCTATATTATTACATTCTGGATATTCGTTTTTTTGGAATAAATAGGCGTCCCAATAACCTAAAATGGCAGTCTTTTCAACTTCTTTATTCTCTACATATAACAACTCGGCTACTGTACCAACGGAAACTTTTGAGGGTTCAATGTTCATGTCATCTATAAAACGCGCGCTGGCTAAATCAGAAAAAACACGATTAATTGTTTCTATAGTCAGTTGCAGTGTAGTGTCTAACATAGGGATATGGCGACCGGCGCCTATTTCGCCGCTTTTATCGTAATCATCTATTAATTCTTGCATTTCTTTTTTAAGTTTTTTCTCTAAACCACCGTTTAACGCTGTAAGTAATCCAAATGTATTTCTTGTCATTAAATATGATGGTGTTTCTAACAACTAGTATCACTCCTCTGTGATAAATATAATTTTAATGGGCGGGGCAGGATATGCAGATGCAATATCATACATAAATACCAGAATGTACATATGTTAGATATTTTAAGCGAAATTGTCAACCCTTATTTAATATTGACTTAACTTAAGCCGAGCAAACGACTATCTTTTTAATATACTTAGAAAGGCTTCTTGGGGAATATCTATTTTCCCAAAACGTTTCATTCTTTTCTTACCTTTTTTTTGCTTTTCAAGAAGCTTTCTTTTTCTAGTAACATCCCCCCCGTATAATTTAGCAGTTACATCTTTTCTAAGAGGTGGGACATCTTCTCTAGCCAATACCTTAGAACCAATTGCTGCCTGAAGAGAAACTTCAAACAATTGACGTGGAATTGTTTCCTTGAGTTTTTTTACAACTCCTCGCCCAATATAGAGAGATTTTTCCCTTGGAATAATAACAGCAAGGGGTGGGATTACATCACCTGCAATCAAAATATCTAATTTTACCAAATCAGCTTTTTTAAAATCTGTGAATTCATAATTTAAAGAAGCATAACCGGAACTAACACTTTTAAGTTCATCATAAAAATCAACAATAATTTCTGAAAGTGGTATTTCATAAATTATTAAGGCTGTTTTAGAATCTATATAATCTAATGCTTTATAATCTCCTCTTCGGCTTTGGACTAATTCCATAACCGGACCCATATGATTAGAGGGCGTTATAATTTCCAATTTAACTATTGGCTCTTGAATTTCCTGAAAAGTTCCGGGGGTTGGCATTTCATTGGCACTGTTGATAATATATTCACTACCATCTTGCATAATTATTTTATAGGAAACAGACGGAGTTGTTATAATAAGATCTTGATTAAATTCCCTCTCTAATCTTTCTCTTATAATATCCAAATGCAAAAGACCTAAAAACCCAACACGAAAACCAGATCCTAAAGCTGGGGAGGTTTCAGGCTCGAATGTTAATGATGCATCATTTAGTTTAAGTTTTTCTAAAGCTTCTCGTAACTCATTGGGCTCACCAGAAGTTGAATATAAAGATGCATAAACAAAAGGCTTTATTTGCTTATAACCAGGTAGAGCTTCCTTAGACATTTTTTCATCATCATTTAAGACCGTAATCGTGTCACCAACCTTTGCTTCGGAAACATCTTTAAGGCCAGTAACAAGATATCCTATTTCTCCTTCTTCAATTTTTCCAGTTGAAATAAAATCAGGATTTAAATATCCTACTTCTAATGCTTCGGCAGCTTTGCCTGTAGCCATAAAGCATATCTTGTCTCCTTTTTTTATTTGCCCACTTTTAACTCTGATAAAGGTTACAACACCTTTATAGTTATTAAAATTAGAATCAAAAATAAGAGCTTTTACTTGCTTTTCTGATGACTGAGGAGCCGGCACTTTTTCAATAATTTTATCTAATATTTGAGTTATGCCCTTTCCTTCCTTAGCTGAAGCTAATAAAATTTCATCTTTTGATATATTAAGAAGATTTATTATTTCTTGACTTACTCTATCAACTTCCGCTCCAGGCAAATCCACTTTGTTTATTACCGGAATTATTTCAAGACTTTGATCGGATGCTAAATATAAATTCGTTAAGGTTTGAGCTTGTATCCCCTGAGTACCATCAACAACTAAAATAGCGCCTTCCACTGCTGCAAGAGAACGGGAAACTTCATAGGTAAAATCCACATGACCTGGGGTATCGATAAGATTTAACTCATAACCTTTCCAGTTCATTCTTGCTGGTGCAAGCTTTATTGTAATACCGCGCTCCCTCTCCAAATCCATTCGGTCTAATGTCTGTTCTTTAATTTTATCCTTGGGAAGCGTGTTCGTGATTTCCAAAAATCTATCAGCTAAAGTTGATTTACCATGATCAATATGCGCAATAATTGCAAAATTTCGAATTTTATCTTTATCCATAGAGATACATTATATTAGATTTATTAATAATAAAAAAGTGTATAAACAACGACCTAGATTCAACAATAATAATTAATTTTTCGATTCGTCAGAATCTGATTGCAAATAAGAAGGAGTGCGCTTGAAGATATTTTTAAAACCCTTAATTTCATCACAGCCAAGGATATAAGCAAGGAAAAAGTAAACACCTGCACCAGCAAAAATTACGAACAAGGTCTGGACAGTAAAACCCAACACAGGATGGATTGGGTTGATAATAGGACTAATCACATATTTTAAACCCTGGATGCTAATTGCCATAGCCGCTGAGGCAATAATTATTTTGCTTAGTGAATTGATAATTTTTCCATCGTTCAATCCGCCTAACCTTTTATGAAGAGCAATAAGTAATATTAACATGTTGACAAAGCTTGCAATTGTAAAGGCAGCAGCTAAACCTACAACTGCAAAGGTTATACCATTCTTAGGATCAGCTACATATTGATCGAAAAATTTTGGCAGTGTTATGCTGCCAATAATATTAACTAAAACCGCAGAAAGTGCAGCATAAAAAGGAGTTTTAGTATCTTTTAAAGCATAAAATGCTCTAACCAAAATAAGAATTAATGCCTGAGCAAAAAGACTCAAAGCAAAAACTCCCAAAATAGCTGCAGTTAATTTTGTATCAGTGAATTTAAAAAAGCCATAGCCTAATAGCAACCTTACAATTTGACCCCTAAGAAGGATTAATCCTAAAGAAGCAGGAATTGCAAAGAATAGAATTTGCCTAAAAGAGGTAGATAGTTCATTTATAAATTCCTCTGTTTTATTCAAAGAAGCATAATCAGCTAAAAGAGGGAAAACAACTGTAGCAAACGATAAACCAAATACAACGACAACAAAAGCCTGTATATCATTGGCATACATCAAGTATGTAATTGATCCTCCACCAATTAAAGAGCCAACAATAGTAATAATAAATAAATTTGCTTGGCTGGCAAGAAGACCTCCAATTCTAGGAGGAGCTAATTTTAACATTTGCCTCAGAGATTGATCAGTGGCATTGAAAACAAATTTATATCTATAGCCTGTTTTTAAAACTGGGACAAGTTGGATTAATAAATGTAAAAAAGCACCAATAAGAACACCGTAAGCCAATCCGAATATACCATATTTAGGAGCTAAAAAAATAGCGCCAAAGATGATGCCTAAATTATAAAAGATAGGGGCCAAAGCATATGCTACAAATTTTTTGAATGAATTCAAGACACCACCAATAACACTTGATAAACCCATTAGTATGGGCTGTAAGAGCATTATTTGAATTAGCTTAGCAGTTAATTCTTTCTCTTCAGGTGAAAATCCTGGAGTTAAGCCGTGGATCAAAAAAGGAACCATAAAGAATAATATAATAGAAAAAATACTTGTAGCTATAATAGTAAAATTTATTATATTATTTGCAAACTTAAAGGCGTCTTCTTTGCCTTTGTTATTCAAATGGTCAATAAAAAAAGTAATAAATATAGAAGATAAAACGCCTAAAACTACCAAATTATATATCAAATCAGGGAACCTAAAAGCTGAAAAATAAATTTTTAAAAGATCAGACTTAAAGTGCAAGTTAAAAACAATATCTTTCCCCAAACCCAAAACATTACTACCAATAGCAGCAATCATAAGAATTAGCGTTGCCCTATTTTTCGAAAATTCTTTCATTAAAATAATTATATCATAAAGAAGCAGCCTATAGGCTGCTTCTTTGATTCTAAATAGTCTCTTTTAAGATTGTGCTTCGTCTGGTTTGAATTCTGGTTTTTCCGGCTGAGGTATTTTTTTATCTTCTTGAACTTCTTTTTCTTTTACTTCAATATCCTCGGATTGCTTCTTACTAACCTTTTGTTTCCCAAAAATCTTTTCAAATTCTTCACTTTCTATAGTTTCTTCGGTAATTAATTTGTTTGCTATATCTTCAAGTTTTTGTTTATTATCATCAATAACTTTTCTAGCTGTTTGATGCGCTTCATTTATTATTCTTGCAAATTCTTCGTCAATTTCAGATGCGATCTTTTCGCTATAATTTTTATGCTCGCCTAATTCGCGACCGAGAAAAACTAATTCTTCTTTATGACCAAAGGTTAATGGCCCTAATTTTTCACTCATGCCAAATTCTGTAACCATTCTTCTTGCTAATTTAGTCGCTCTTCTTAAATCATTTTCAGCGCCGGTTGTTATTTCGTGAAATTTTTCTTCTTCAGCGCTTCGCCCGCCCAACATCATGGCTAAATCATCCATAAATTTTGAGCGAGAATATAAGTGTTGATCTTCTGCGGGTAAATTCCAAGTATATCCTGCGGCCATACCACGCGATACAATTGATACCTTATGAACCGGATCGCAATTTGGCAACATTTTTGCAACTAATGCATGACCTGCTTCATGATAAGCGGTTATTATTTTCTCTTTATCAGAAAGAAGTCTTGATTTCCTTTCAGGTCCTAATACCACTTTTTCAATAGCGCTTGTTAATTCGTCTGTGGTAATATGTTTTTTGCTACGCCTTGCCGTTAATATTGCTGCTTCGTTAACAAGGTTTGCAAGATCTGCTCCAGAAAATCCAGGGGTTCTTTGGGCTATTTTTTTCAAGTCCACATCAGATACCAGCGGCTTATTTTTAGAATGAACTTCTAAGATTGCTTCTCTATCTTTAAGGTCTGGCGATTCTAAAACAACTCTTCTATCAAATCTTCCCGGCCTTAAAAGGGCTGGATCAAGCACATCCGGTCTGTTTGTTGCCGCAATAATGATAATATTTGTATCCGTATCAAAACCGTCCATTTCAACTAATATCTGATTCAAGGTTTGTTCTCTTTCGTCATGAGAACCGCCTAAACCAGCACCTCGTTGTCTTCCCACTGCATCAATCTCATCGATAAATACTATACATGGCGCATTTCTTTTAGCTTTTTGGAACAAGTCCCTAACCCTAGATGCCCCAACGCCAACAAACATTTCTACAAATTCAGAACCAGATATAGAAAAGAATGGTACGCCTGCTTCACCTGCTACTGCCTTAGCTATTAAAGTTTTACCTGTACCCGGAGGCCCTACCATCAAAACACCCGTTGGTATCTTTGCACCAATAGATGTAAACTTAAGCGGGTTTTTTAAAAAGTCAACAATCTCAAATAATTCTTCTTTTGCTTCTGCTGCGCCTGCGACATCTTTAAAAGTAATTTTCTTCTTATCCTGTCCAAATAATCTAGCCTTTGATTTACCAAACGACAGGGCTTGGTTAGATCCAGACTGAGCCTGCTTCATTATAAAATAGAAAAATCCGACTATCAGTAAAAAAGGAAGAACTGTAGAAATAATCCCGAGGAGGAATGTTCTGTCCTCAGGCGGTTTATAATCAATTCTAACTTTACTTGGATCAATCCCATAATCCTTAACTAAAGATTCATTTGGATTTTTATTACTCGCTTGCTTCTCACCATTTTTTAAAACAATATTTAACTTTGTTCCTTCTTCAGTAATATTTTCTATTTTGCCATCTTTCACTTCTTGTATTACTTCACTTAAATCTACTTTTTTAGGCTCTGGCTGCTGCGGATTAAAAAAAGTATAAGCTGTTGCTAAAAGTAAAATAATAAAAATGAAGTATATAAAGTTTTGTGATATCTTTTTCAATTTTCCTCCTGAGGCTTCGGAATATATATTCTTTGCCGAAGCCAAAGCCCGCCAAAAACTGTAAGTGAGGGCGGGCACGATATTAAGTTATTATTTTAAACACTTAGTTTATTAAAATCAATGGCTAAAAATTTCTTAGTTGTTTTAGTAGCGACCGCTAGATTACCCTGACGTATTCCTAATGCTCCTAATATCTTATCATTTTTATCTACTATTATGGGAATTAAATTTCTTAATCTTTTAGGTATTTTAAGATCAACAAATAAATCCTGAACTTTTTTTGTTCCGTTAAAGCCAAGCGGCACAAATCTATCACCAGGCATGAATGATCTTATAAAAATAGGCAATTCTATTTTCTGAAAATCGTAATTAAAAAAGTTGGCGCTGATTTTTTGTTTTTTTGATAATTTAATAAATAAATCGGCTTCTTTGATAACATTTTTGCCTATTCTAAGTTTCCGTTTTTTGATCTTGGTCTTAGGTAAAGTGTCTTTAAATAATATCAAATCATCATAATCGATTAATAATATCAATTTGCCAGGAAGAATCATCATTTTCCCAACCTCTGAAGATTCTATCAAATTCAAAGAATCATGAATATTTTTACTGGATATATTTTTAAAACTGCCTGAGACCTGCCTAAAGCCTTCTTTTAGAATAAGTGCTTTTAGGCTATAGTCAATTTTTCTAAAAATATTTCTATCTAGAATAACTGCTCCGAGCAATTTCTTTTTTTCAATTTTTTTGTATAGTTTAAATATTTTAGACTCAGTTTCTTTTATCAGTCGTCTTAACAAAATAGACTTTGCAAAAACTTTGTATTTAAAATTTTTATCTTCTTTTTCAAAACTAGGTATAAGTTTATGTCTCAAATAATTTCTACGGATTCGCAAATCATAATTTGATTTATCCAAACGAAATTTTAGGTTATGCTCTTTTTGATATCTCTCTATATCTTTTCGCCAGAAATTTAACATTGGCCTAACAACCAAAATTTCATATTTATTTATAATACGCCTGGTTATAAAATCCATCCCAGATAGACCTTGGGATTTTGCACCTCTTATAAAATTTAATAAAACTGTTTCAATCTGATCATCAGCATGATGAGCCGTAATTATTTTGTTGATATTATTTTTTTTGGCAATAGAATTAAAAAATTTATACCTTTCTTCTCGAGCTATTTCTTCTAAATTTCCTTTTCTCTTTTCAGAAATTTTTTTTATATTAACTTTTTTTGTCTCAAATCTATAACCATGTTTAATTGCTATTTCCTGTACGAATTTTTGGTCTAAATCAGCATCTTTGCCCCTAAGACCGTGATTAAGATGGGCAATTATAATTGAAAATTGATATTTCTGTTTTAAATTATGCAAGATATCTAATAAAACTATCGAATCAATCCCGCCGGAAATTGCTAAAATTATCTTTTCTTTTTTATCAAAAAGCTTACGTTTTATAATATTTTGCTGAACTTTATTAATTAAATCCATCATTATTATTCTAACATTTACTAAATCCCTATCATAGAAAAACATAACTAAATCAGCCTTTTTTAAAAGGGGCTAATAAATTATTGATTAAATTAAACTACTTTCCAAACACTCTTTTAAACTGTCCG
>PFOW01000004.1 GCA_002792735.1 bacterium CG_4_10_14_0_2_um_filter_33_32 | reverse complement strand
TCTTTTTTTTCTATACTGCCGGTTACGGGCTGCCAAAGGTTACCTCTGTCTTCACCTCTTTTTAAAAGCAAAAACTCATATCCCCGCATGGTTTTTTTGAATATGTATGCTTGTATTTTTTCTTTCATAATCAATTTCTCATGGAGCCCACCACCGGGATCGAACCGGTGACCTCATCCTTACCATGGATGTGCTCTACCAACTGAGCTAGGTGGGCAGCATAAATTATTTTTTAGCTGCCTTTTTTACTGGTGGTTTTTCTTTATTTAATAAAATATTACCGACTGAAAAATATTTTCTGAAAAAAACAAGATAAATAATCATTATCAATATATAAAATAAACCGGCACAACCTATTATGTTCATTTTTTGTTCATATAAAGAAGTTTCTATCCCCTGTTTGAGTAAATTAATGGATGAAAGATCAAAAATATTAACTATTAATAGATTGACAATGCTCATAACTAAAAAGATTAGAACTGAATCAATAACTATAGCAAATACATTTTTTGTTTGCTTTGTCATACTTACCTCTTTATATTAACTTTATTTTATTTTAAAACATTATTCCCATTATACCAAATATATCAAAAGTTAGTACTGAGTTTATCAAAATTATCCTATATTTTCTACCTGTTGCAAAAAATAATACCTTAACGACCCACTGTGATCCTATGCCTCATTGGACTTATTAGATTTTTCTTTTATTTTTTAGCGGATCAAACATTTTAAAACAAAAATTTTTGTATGATTATCAATTTGTTTTATAAAATAAATGTATAAAATTTAAGTATATTAATAGGAATAGGAGACAGAAATATGGCAAAAATTGTTTCATTATCGATTATTTTATTGGCGATAGGCTTATTCCAAAATAACAAAAACGAATCAAGTCACATAGAAATAAAACCGGAACAGCTCCCCTATGTTAAACATTTTGAAATAAAAAATGGAATTTTAGATCTAAATATTGATAAAGATAAAACAAATGTAAAGCTTGAAACTAAAGATACAGATTCCATCGATACAAAAATAAAGGTTGAAAACAATAATGGTACCTCGAGTGTTTATATCAATCAAAAATAATATTAAGTTTATTTAAATATATAAAGGTCGATAGGTAGAAAATCTACCGAAATAAAAAATTAATAAGGGGGTCAAAATGAATCAAAAACTAAAGAAGTTAGCAGCTGTTGGGGCTAGTATAATCTTTTCTACGGGAATTGCATTTGCTGATAATACGGGTTTAGGCAATCACAACACTGGGTATAAATCCCATAATAACGTGGATATAGATGATAAAACAAAAGTAGAAGTAGAAAACGATAATAATGCACATATCTTAAATGATGTTTTAGCATTATCCAATACCGGCAAAAATAAAGCTAACTATAACACCGGTGACGAAGATGGAGGCAGCATAGATGTTTCAACCGGTAACGCAAATGCTAAAGCTAAAATCAGTAACAATTTAAACCGCAGCAAGACAAGTGTAAGCGTTCAGGGAAACAACAGTATGGAAGTTAAGAATTCTACTACTGGTGCGCAATCAAGAAATAATGTAGAAGTTGAAAAAGAAACTAAGATTGAAATAGAAAACAGCAATAGAGCTTGTGTTACTAATGATGTTTCAGTTATTGCCAATACCGGCAAAAATAAAGCTAACAGCAATACAGGCAGTGTAAGTATTGATACAGGAAATGCTACGGCTGATCTAGAGATAACTAACGATATTAATAGCAACGATACAACTGTTAATGTTAAATAGTTCCAATTGGCGGGGGCATTATTCCCCTACCCGATCTTATCCAACAAAATCAAAATTTTAGGGGGAGCAATGATTAATAAAATTTACACTAAATTGACTAAAACAACTGTTTTTTTAGTTATTCTCTCCTTTTCGATTTTCTCAACATATCCGGCACTTGCCGCTGATCCTCTAGTTACAGAACAGTCTAGCATGAATAACCAAGGTAGCATAAAACAAAATGCAGAAGAAAATATCACGCCTGCAGACAATGATAAACCGGAGCAGGATCCAGCTACAGCTACTACGGAAACAAACAATAATACGCCGTCAACAAATAATAATACTGACACTAATCAAGAAACAACAAAAGAAGCAAATAATAATAGTTTATCTAATAATAATCAGCCTATTAATAGTTCCCCTGACCAAGGAATTAACAATAAAAAAAATTTAAATACAAGTACCGAAACTAATAATACAAACCAAGCTAACAATGACAATAAAATCTTAATAAATTCCAATACTGGTTTAAATGAAGTAAATTATAATACGGGCAATGCGAGCGTTAAAACCGGCGACGCTGATTCAACTCTTAATCTTTTAAATTTTATTAACTCTACTTTTACAACTCTACCTGGGAGCGGAATATTGTTTGTTTATAAAAACATTTACGAGAATTTATTTGGAGACTACATCGTCGATCCTTTAAGCGGAGAAACCTATGCATTAAATGGTGCTAGGATTAACACGGTTGATTCGAAAAATTCTACCATAATTAATAACAACAATGACGCTAACCTGTCTAACAATTTTGCATTAACGGCCAATTCAGGAAACAATGAGGCAAGCTACAATACCGGCAATGGAAATATAACAACCGGTGATGCTAATGTAGCGCTTAATCTATTCAATTTTTTAAACAGCAGTATTACTGCATCCCAAGACGGCGTCTTTGGAATTTTTAATGTTTTTGGAAACTGGACTGGTAATCTATTGATTCCTGATAGCATGCTGGGTAGCAATAATACATCTACTTATTTTATAGTAGGTAATAATATTACAGATATATCTAATACCTTGTATATAAATAATAACAATAATGCAGATATATCAAATAATCTAAATATTTATAGCAACACTGGCGGCAATGAGACATCTTATAATACAGGTAGTGGGGCAATTTCTACCGGTGACGCAACGCTTAAATTAGCTGCTGGTACTTTAGCAAATCAGAATATTATAGGTGACACAATATATTTTATTTTTGTTAATGTTCTTGGCACTTGGACAGGAACAAATCTTCTACCATCGCCGTCAACAAATCCAAATAATCCCAACACTGAATATCAGCATAGTGTTGATAGTGGAATAGTAAAAATTGCTAATTCAACCGATATAACAAACAACAATCAAGCTACAATAAATAATAATATTGATATATCAGCCAACATAGGGCTTAATGAGGCTAGCTATAATACTGGTAACGGAAATATAACGACAGGCAACGCCAATGTATTAGCAAATATCCTTAATCTTTCAAATATAAATATCGTAGCATCTAAAGTAGTGCTTATGGTGGTTAATGTTTTTGGTAATTGGATCGGTAATATTGATACTGTTAAACATAATTCTAGCAGCAATAAGACTTCTGCCCCTCCTGCTAATCAGCCCTTAAATAATATTATTTTGAACGATAAAAAAGTTTCAAATGAAATTAATAATTTAAATAATCCTGTAGTTATTAACGACTTTAATTCAGCCGCAATAAATGGATTATATATAAAAAATAATGAAAACAATGATAGATCCAATAATAATAGTTCTCAATATCTTTCATCTAACTTTAATAAACCGACTTCTTTAAATAACCCAATAGTTCAAGGGCAAAATACAAAAAAAGCAGCCGATTTTATGGAAAAAGCCAGTTCTGCTGCAAAGATATTTTTAGGCTATTTATTTATTTTGTATTTAATAAAATTAAATGGTTATATAAAAAGAAAAAGAGATGATAATTTAAGAAAGATTTAAATAAATAAAATTGTAGAGGGAAAAATGAAAAATAAAAAACTAAAAGTTGCTACTTGCGTTTGTATGGCCATGCTTCTTATCACCGGCAGCGCACTGGCTGACAGTGGCAATTCTCAAAGTCAAATTGATTCGAGTTCTAGCCAAACCGTAAAAGTTACCAAAAATAATGTGGCACAAGAATCAAGCGGCAACGGTGAGATTATTGTTAATAATGATGGCTCTGCAGGAGAAACAAATATTACACTTGAAAATAATACAACTGGGGCTGAATCACGTAACAATGTATCAAAAGAAGAATCCGTTAAAATTAATATTGATAATAAAAATGATCTTAATATTAATAATGATGTTACCGTAAAATCTAACACTGGGAAAAATGAAGCCATGGGCAATGCTGGCGGCATTTCAATAAAAACCGGGAATGCTAATGCAGAAGTTTCGATTTCTAATAAAGCCAATATGAATGAAACGACTATTACATTAGGCGAAGTTTTACCTACAGGACAAGGTGGGGCCCCGCAACAACCCGCAGGAAAAATAGCCGGTGCTTTGGGTATGGGTGGAATGCCCTTAGGAATGGGTGGTGGCGGAGTTTTGCCAACCGCTGGAGATAATAGCACATTATTCGCAGTACTAGTATATGTAATTTTATCCGGATCATTAGCATTATTAGCTCGAAAAAAACAACTAATTTAACTGGGCGATGCTTCATAAATTTGATCAGAATATATACCACCAAAAGCAGCACACCAAGCCCAATTATTAAAATACCATCTCCAATTTTTTACACCACATCTTTAAGAATGGCTAGTATCTTCTAGTTGAGCAGTTAAATCATATGTTGGACTATTGGTAGTGCGTCCAACGTTTCCATACGCATATGAAAAACAATTATTATTCCAGAGAGGACACGATGAATTTATAGGATCTTTAGGTAGATTAGAAATGTAGGGTAATAAGTCTGATTCTAATGCTGACCATGAAGCGCTATTATAGCTATTTCTATACCCATTACAGTCCCAACCACACCCTGATTGTGGATAATAATCATTTTCAAGCTTGTACATTTCTAATGCCTGTTTTATTTGGTCTAGATCATGCATTCTTTTTGTATCTCTTGCGTCTCTTGAAGCATTATTAATTCTAATAATTACTAATCCTGCAAGAATAGCAATAATCGCTATTACAACTAATAATTCAATTAATGTAAAACCTTTTTTGTTTAACTTAAATTTGACCAATTATTATTTCCTTATATTAAATAATACTTATTATCTCACATTGAATAATGTAAGTAAAATAATTCATAGTTGTCCTTCGACTGCGCTCAGGACATTCTTCTCG
>PFOW01000003.1:0-12799 GCA_002792735.1 bacterium CG_4_10_14_0_2_um_filter_33_32 | reverse complement strand
TAGATAAATAGCTAAAAGTATCAACTCTGAAAGAACCATCCATTCGATTATTACAAGCAATACCTTTGTAAATTGAGATAAAAAGCTATAATCTTCCCATCTAATGATGGAAGGTTCACCACCCTGATCATCTTCATCGTAGAATTTTGCTTCTTCAGCGGCTTTTTTATGAACGAATATAACCGAAACTAATAATACCATTGTGCAAAAAATTGGTACTATCAACGAGGCTAAGTAAATAGGAGCTGGCGGAGGGTTCAAAATGAAATCTACTAACCAATTCCCCACCATGAAAACGGCCAAAAAAAGACCGAAAACATACCCCATAATCTTACTGCCATCCTTATAGGCTTCGTTGGTTTCAATCTGAAATTTTGTCATTTCACGCATTACAATATCACCTACCTTTTTAAAGTGCGGGTTTCTGTTTAGGAAAAATTCCTAAACAAAATGCCAAACTTTAACTGGATTCCCGCGAAGGCGGGAATGACGGAAAGAAAGCGTGAATGATAAAAGAGAAACAAGAATGACAATTACTTAACAGCATAGTTTTAAAGCAATGCTAAAAAGCTTTTATTTCTTTTAATAGTTCACTAAGTAGTTTATCTTCTGGAACAGTTTTTAAAATTTTACCTTTTTTAAAGATCACGCCTGATTTTTTACCGCCAGCAATACCAATATCTGCTTCTTTTGCCTCTCCTGGGCCGTTTACGATACAACCCATTACAGCAACGGTTATTGGCTTATCAATCGCTGTAATTTTTGATTCTACCAGATTTGCCAATTTAATCAAATCTATTTCAGTCCTTCCGCAAGTTGGACAAGATATTAACGTCGCTCCTTTTTGCCGTAATCCCAAAGATTTTAAAATTTCCCAAGCAACTCTTACCTCTTCTTCCGGATCAGCTGTTAAAGAAACTCTAACTGTATCACCTATACTTTCATATAATAAAATACCTAAACCAACCGAACTTTTAATAATTCCGCTTTTAGGAGTCCCAGCCTCAGTTATCCCCAAATGCAGTGGATAATTTACTCTTTTTGATAATAACCGATAAGCTTCTACTGTCCTTAATACATCTGAAGCTTTTAAAGAAATAACAATATTTCTAAAGTTGAGTTCTTCTAAAATTTTAATGTTTTTAAGAGCGCTCGCCACCATTGCTTTTGGTGTTCTACCATATTTCTTTTCTGCCTCAGGCTCTAAAGAACCAATATTAACACCTATTCTTATAGGTACTCTTCTTTTTTTACATTCTTTAACAACTTCTTTCACTTTCCATTGTTCGCCGATATTTCCAGGATTAATTCTAATTTTATCAGCACCAGATTTTAATGCTTCTAGAGCTAATTTGTAGTCAAAATGAATATCAGCAACTATAGGTATAGAAACTTTTGGTTTTATTTTTGCTATTGATTTTGCGGCTTTTTCATCAGGAACCGCAAGCCGCACAATCTCACAGCCGGCTTTTTCAAGCCTCTTAATCTGCTGAATCGTTGATTTTGGATCTCGTGTATCGGTATTAGCCATAGACTGAACAGCAACAGGATTATTGCCTCCAATTGTTACATTACCGATCTTAACTACTTTAGTTTGATTTTTTTTAATTTTTGTCATCACTTTTACCAATATTTTTCAAAAATATTATTTAAAACAGACTATACTTCTCTTATTTCTTTTTCTTTTTGTTCCATAATCCCATCAATGGTTTTAATATAATCATTTAACGTATCTTGAATTTGTTTTTCACCTTTAAATCTTTCATCCTCTGTAACGTCTCCTGATTTTTCCTGTGCTTCTAGCGCTTCCATTTCTTCTCTACGAATATTCCTCATTGATACTCTCGTTTCTTCAGCTTTAGTATGGATGAGTTTGACATATTCCTCTCTTCTCTCTTCCGTTAAAGGAGGAATAGTAATTCTAATAACATTACCGTCATTGGCACCCATTAACCCTAATTCTGATTCTGATACTGCTTTTTCAATATTAGCTAAAGCAGATTTGTCATAAGGACTTATAACTATTAACCGAGGTTCGGGGGTGCTGATTGCTGCCAATTGTTTTAATAGAGTCGGAGTATTGTAATAATCAATTTTTATATCTTCGACTAAACCTGGGGTAGCCCTCCCGGTTCTGATAGATTTAATTTCTTCCTTAAAAAAGTTAACAGAACTATCTAATTTTTTCTTAAATTCATTTATATCCATAATTAACTCCTTTTTTTGTTATTTAGAATCTGTCTTGCTTTTATCTGATTTTATATGAGTTCCGACTTTTTCACCTAAAACAGCTTTTTCTATATCCCCTTCATTTAAAAGATTCAATACAATCATTGGCAAATTGTTATCCATACATAAAGTTACCGCAGTTGAATCCATAATCTTTAACCCATTGTTCAATATTTCCATGTATTCTAAAGCTTCAAAAAGCTTAGCGTCTTCAAATTTTAAGGGATCTTTATTAAAAACCCCGCCAACCTTTGTAGCTTTGATTATAACGTCACAATTTATTTCCAAAGCCCTAAGAGAAGCGGCTGTATCTGTGGAAAAATAAGGGTTGCCTGATCCTGCTGCACAAATCACAATTCTTCCTTTTTCTAAATGCCTGATTGCTTTTCTTCTTATATAAGGCTCGGCAACTTGAGGCATTGAAATTGCGGTTAACACCCTAACGGGTGTTTCAATCTTCTCTAAAGCTTCCTGTAAGGCGAGCGCATTCATTACTGTAGCAATCATCCCCATATAGTCTGCTGTTGCTCTATCCATACCAGCAATAGAGGCGGTGTATCCTCTGAAGATATTACCGCCTCCTATTACAATAGCTATTTCCACACCTATTTTCCTAAGATCATCTATTTGTTTTGCAATAACTTTTACAATTGCCGGGTCTATGCCATATTGTTTTTTACCAAGCAAAGCCTCCCCGGAAATTTTCAGAAGAATTCTTTTATATTTTAATTTTTGATTTGCCATAAATTATTTTATCTGAAATCTTGAGAAACGACGTACTTTAATATTTTCTCCTAATTTCGAAATAGCTTCGGTAATCAAATCTTCAATAGTTTTATTTTCATCTTTTACATAAAACTGTTTTAATAACACTACTTGCTTATAGAAATTATTCATTTTACCTTCAATAATTTTCTCTATAATGTTCTCAGGTTTCCCTTCAGTTTTCAATTTTTCAATTTCTATATCTTTTTCTTTTTTAATTATATCTTCAGGTATATCTTCAATGGAGATATATTCAGGATCCATTGTTGCAACTTGAAGAGCAATTTCCCGAGCAAGATTCTTAAAATCATCAGTTTTTGCAACAAAGTCTGTTTCTGTATTAAGTTCAATCATTGCACCAATTCTTCCCCCGTGATGTATATAACAATCAATAATTCCTTCTTTTGCCTCTCTGCCGGCTCTTTTTTGCGCCTTTGACAAGCCTTTTTTTCTCAACACTTCAACAGCTTTTTCAAAATCTCCAGCCGCTTCAGTTAATGCGCCCTTGGCTTCCATTATGCCAACACCCGTTTGCTCTCTAAGTTTTTGTATATCTTCTATTTTTATATCCATAGCTTGCTCCTTAGTAATATTAGTCGGTTGTTTTGGTTTTCTTTTTGGCTTCAACTTCCTCTTCTTCAATTTTCTCTTTTAGTTTTTCTTCAATCTCTTCAATATCTTCCTTTATAACTTCTTGCCTTCTTCAGTCTTTTCTTCTCTAAAGTCTTTTTCTTCTTCTTTAACGGGCTTTACTTCTAAAATAGCATCTGCCATTTTGGTTGTAATAAATTTAACAACCTTTATGGCATCATCATTCGCGGGAATCGGATAATCAACATCATTCGGATCTCCATTTGAATCAACAATAGCAATCGCCGGGATGTTCATTTTTTTAGCTTCTTTTATGGCTAAATGTTCTCTTGTAGAATCAACAACATAAAGAGCGCTAGGAAGTTCTCTTAGTTTTTCTAATCCACCAATAGATTTTTCAAGCTTTTCTAATTGTTTTTGCTTTAAAGATTTCTCTTTCTTAGAGAATTTATCCCACTCACCTTTTTCTTTATCTTCTCTTAGGGTAATAAGCTTCTTAAGCTGTTTGATGATTGTTTGAAAATTCGTAAACGTTCCGCCTAACCATCGTTCATTTACATATGGCATTCCGGCTCTGATGGCTTCTGTTTTTATAATTTCCTGGGCTTGTTTTTTAGTACCAACGAAAATAAGTACCTTACCCTGCTCAGAAATTTTCTTAACAAAATCCAAGGCCTGTTCAAGCTTTTCCTTGGTCTTTGTTAAATCAATAATGTGGATACCACCCCTTTTGGTAAAGATAAAAGGCTTCATTTTCGGATTCCATTTTTCAGATTTGTGCCCGAAATGAGCGCCTGCTTCTAATAATTCTTTAATTTCTACTGACATTTGATGATTCTCCTTTTTCTCCGATATTATTCGGAGCCGCCACTCTCTTTTTTATTTGACTAAATCTCGATGTTCATCGAGACAGGAAAGCCATAAGAAAGTGTGAGTATTAAATAAAGGTCTTCCAACCTTTGAATAAACTATAACAAAAACAGCTGTAATTGACAATAGTTTTAAGAATGATTATACTCATATAATTTCGTACCTTGATTTAAAGGAGGTCAGTTAATTGATTTCATATCATTTATGGATTTATGCTTGCGGTAATGCTGTAAGTATACGTTTTGACGAGGAAACTACTAAAAGAATTGCAGAATTTGCAATAAAACCTGGTTACCATGAATTGAGATTCGAAGATGAAATAGGGGCTATTGAAGAAATTATTGACGTTAAAAGTAGTGTTTACAGTTATGATTGCCAGGGTATTTACGGTAAGATACGTGGTCCTGAATGCCGTTGCATAACTATTAGAACTCAAATGAACCCAGAAGAAAAAACAAATATTAATTGTTGTAGTTCTTCCAGAAAGAATTACTGGCATAAAGAAGTAGCAAAAGTAATAGAGATTATCCAGAAATATATTTCAGAAGAAGCAAAACAAACAGGAACCATTGATGATCATGAAAGAACTAATAGATAGAAAAGAGGTGAATGATATGACATTAGCTACTGAAAAAGACAAAGCATTTACTCTTGCAGAACTATCACGTAGAAAAATAGAAAATACACCCAAAGTAATTGATAATAGATCCCTTTATGCGGGATCTGACATGTACTTTTATTGTGATTATTGCAAAGCCTTAACCGACCAACTACCAGAAGATTATATACCAGATCCTGATACACCCAAGAAAATCTGTGACGAATGCCAATCTTTAAAAGATTTAGGGTGGATGGAATAAATGACAAGGAAAATCATAGAACGAGTTGCAAAATTAGAAGCAATAATATGGCTTATTCAAGGTATTTTAAAAATAATCGCTATATGTACACTATTAGCATCTATTTTTTTCTATGTGTTTGTCTACCCAAACGAGCTTAATCCTAATAGAAAGCTTTTTTCTACAATCAACTTAATAATGGCTATCCCGCTCTTGATATTTGCTGTATATTATCCAATCGCATATCTATGCAAAAGAAATAACAAAACCAGGAGTATCGTCATATCAACCATAAAAGCCATTATTGCCTGTGCAGTAATAGGATTTATGTTTATAACCATTATTTTTCTACCTGAATTAAAAGCAATAAACCTTGACTGGCTAGAAGTCGTTTCAGGATCAATAGTACTAATATACGGTTTAATTCACGCGCTCATGCTATGGGACACAAAAAAACGAGGCGCAAAAGAAGAATATGCTAAATATAAACCACCGTTCATAACAGTTTCAATCTTATCTATCGTGGCATTTACTCTAAGTATCATTGCCTATCTTAAATAACTCTACACCCCCGACACCAACCGATGTCTTTTTTTCTTCCTAATTTCGATCTCGTTTTGTAACTTGGATAGAACCCTGCACTTTAGAAGAAGTAAGAGATAAGCTTGGTTTTTATGAACATTTCTTAGAATGCTTTTGTTTCTTATGCAAGCATCTCAAAAAGCCGTTAAGAAAATCAATTGTTTTCAAGTAACCTCGATAGAGGTAAGAATTCACCTAGTCGAGTAAGGAGATTGTCAACATCTCCGAACGAGACCGCCTTTGGCGTTCGAATTCGAAAGCTTGAAAACAGCTAATTTTTAGGTTTTTTGTGCGAGCTTGCGATTTTTGGGCGACTTTTTCTAAAAAAGTCGTAAATTACTATTTAACAGGCTTTAATTTTTTGAATATAGACAAAACCAGATAAATGCCAACAGAACTAATAGCTACATTTAGGAAAAATATAAATATTGAGTATAAAAACTGAGCTATCGGATCGCAACAAGTACATCCTAAAACAATTTGACTCTTAATAGGAAATCCAATTATGGGGCCATCTTTGATACATCCTCCTATAGTAGGCATAATATTTGTTGAAAACCACAAATCTTTTAACAAGTAATAAAAATAGCTAAGGATATTTACTATTAATCCACCAACAAGAACTTTAGTTATTGTTTTGATCTTATTCATATATCTACCTTTCTAATTCCAAAAACTTATATTTATATCCATCAGATTCTTCTGACTTTTCAAAAACAACATTCTTAAATGCAGAATAATCCGGAAAAAAAGTATCAGCTTCAAATTCACTTTCTACGACCGTTAAATAAAGCTTGTCTACCAAGCCTATAGTCTGCTTATAAATTTGGCCGCCGCCGATTATAAATATTTCATCTTCTTCATATTGTTTAGCGGTTTCTATCGCTTCTTCTAAAGAATAGCAAACAATGCATCCTGCAGCTTTATATCTTTTATCTTGTGTTATAATAATATTAGTTCTATTAGGGAGAGGCCTGCCAATAGATAGAAATGTATTTCTGCCCATTAAAACTACGTGACCAGAAGTCAGCTCTTTAAATCTATTTAAATCATTAGTAATATGCCAAAGAAGTTTATTATCTTTACCGATTGCCCTATTTTCTGATATGGCACAAATTATGCTTATTTTTGGTTTGCTTTCCATTGTTAAAAATTATCCCCAATTTCCCCACTAATTCCCTCCACCCCAGGGGTGAACACGTTTCCCACCCCTGGGGTGGGCATCTTTTTAGTTAAATTATGCTTATTTTAATTTTATTTTTTTCATAAACCTTAATTTTAAAATCCTCCGATATTAGCTATTTCGGCTTTTATTGCTGGGTAAGGATCGTAATTTTCTATCTGAAAATCTTCATATTTAAACCCATTTATATCTTTAATTTGCGGATTTATTTTCATTTCCGGAAAAGGCTTTGGTTCCCTAGATAATTGTTCTTTTACAGCATCAAAATGATTTGAATAAATATGCACATCGCCGAAAGTATGAACAAATTCTCCGACTTCCAATCCAGTTACCTGTGCTACCATCAACAAAAGCAGGGCATAACTTGTAATGTTAAAAGGCACGCCCAAGAATATATCAGCACTTCTTTGATATAACCCCAAATTCAATCTATTTTTTCCGGTTACAGCAAATTGATACATCGTGTGGCAAAACGGCGGTACCTCATTAGCATTGCCTTTTGAGGCCATAGTATAGATAAAATCAGGATTCCAAGCCGAAACCACATATGATTTTCGAAACGGTTTTGCTTTCAAGCCTTCAATAACCCAGCCTAATTGGTCAATTTCTCTGCCGTCAGAGGCTGGCCATTTTCGCCACATTTTCCCATAAACAGTAATAAGATCCCCCCACTTGCCTACAAAAGGATCGGTGGCGGGCAGCGATTTTAGTTTTGCCACAAAATCTTCCTGGCTCATATCGTTTTGCGGTTCATTTTGCAAGCAATGCTTGTGGTATCTTTTCCAGCCCCATTCGTTCCAAATTCTCACATCATTGTCTACCAGATATTTTATATTGGAATCTCCTTTTAAGAACCATAAAAGTTCATGGATTATGCCTTTTAGAAAAACTTTTTTTGTTGTTAAAAGAGGGAATCCTTTATTTAGATCAAAACGGATTTGTCTGCCAAAAACAGACCTGATGTAAGGCGGTTCCTCTCCTTTATGCTTGTATTCTTCTAGAATTTCCGGGGTAAAAAATAGCTCCTTATCAGAACCATTATCAAGTATATCTTGTAATAAATTTAGATATTGGTATTCTGGGTGTTTTTTTTCTAACATATATCCTCTTGTTTATCTTTATTAAAAACATTTTATTTCTGAACCTCCTGAAACAAATTTGCTTGGCTTTCCTGAAAGTGTCAGGAAAAAATTTGTTGAAGGCAGAACGAGCGAAGCCGCTGGAGCGAAACGAGTGTTTCAGAAATAAGATGCTTTATTTTAAAACTTTCAATAATTAAACTTGTGTTTCGGTTTCTGTCGCAGAAACCCGTCCGCCCTGCCATTGTCCTCTATATAAATGAGTTTTACCTTTAACTTCTGCAAAAATAACGTGAGCTATTCTTGCCCCTAATTCTATTGTGACTTCACAAGGACCTAAATTTTTAATTGCAAATGTAAGCTCGCCTGAATATCCTGGGGAAACTTGAGAAGATCTTAAAAATATACCCATTCTTTGCATAGTGGTTCTAGGCTTAAAAAAACCAACAAGATTATCAGGTAAATTAACTTTTTCTATAGTTTTTACCAAATAAAAATCTCCCGGCTTAACTTTTACCGTTCTTTTTTCACCTTCTTTGTATTTAGCAACTGATTCAATGTCACATGTCTTACGTTCAGTTTCGCCTAAAAACCCTTCACCTTTTATTTCAAAAAACTCAGCTACCCGCAAATCAAAACCAGTCCCTTCGGGATTATTAAGCTCACGGTCGCATAAATTCTCAACCAATTTATCTTCTTTTACCCTTTTTAATAATTCATCTACACCTAAAAACATTTATCCTCCTCCTTATTTTTGTTCGTCAATTGTAAACCCGCCACCATATTTTTCCTGCCACAACTCACCATACCCTCTTCTCTCCAGTTTATCCTCGTTTATACCTAATTCCTTAAAAAACTGCTTAATTTCTTTTTGGGCTTCTTCTCCATTATCGCTTATCAATTCTATTTCCAAAAAATCACCCAAACCTTTTACTCTATCAAAATTCAATTCAAATTTTAAAAATTTCCCAGTGATTCTTTCCTTTTCAATCGTATAAAACTCGACTAACCCAATTGATTTTAAAATATTAATCGCCTGTTCTGTATTATCTATTTTAGTTTCGTATTCTTTCCATACTCCTTTTGTATCTGTAATTTCCTTATAACCTAAAAAATCACCTTTTTTTGAATGTCTAACTCTAACAACATAAACGCCTGGTTTTAATACATCCGGTTCTCTATTTTTATCCCTAAATAAATATCTTTCTGCTCTTTTGGTTCATCAAATTCAGCTCCTTTTTCTTCTAATTTTCTTAAAATAGGATCAAAATCTTCTATTGTTGCTTTAATTTCGACTTCCATTGTTTAAATATTATCATCCTTTCTCCCCTTTTCCAACTTTGCGATAACACTAGTAAAATATCTAATGATTTTGGGCATAAATATGTGTAAATTTTGAATAGGTAATGGTCGTTAAATTAAAATCAGTAATATGCCCACCCTCACTTACAGTTTTTGGTGGGCTTCAGCCTCGACAGTGCCCTGTACCAGACGCCTTGCGGCTCGGTACAGGGCAAGAAATAAATATTTCGAGGCTTCAGGAGGAATTATGGAATTTTATAATGTTAGAAAGAGACAAAAAGTGAATGTTCCCGATGATAATCTTAAAAAGACTTCTTTTAAGGCGCGTGGAGCAACAAGATATGCGGTTCGGGCTGTCGATGACGATGGAACAAAGCTTACCAAATTTGTAAACAAACAAACTTGGGATAGCTTGAATGTTCCTGAAGAAAAATGATTCTTATCAAAAAAGCCGGCTACCCGGCTTAAAAATATCTTAAATTATTTATTTAAATAATTATTTTTTTATTTCTTGAAACGCAATAGATTCTGACTTTACCAATGCTCCTTGAGCTGCAATTTCGCCTTGTAAAATAACTGATCTTTCTTTTGTAAAATTATAAACAGGTAATGTTAGCTCTTCTTTACTATTATCAGCTGAATCTATTACAATAAGGCCCCCAAATAATACTAACCCCTTTTTAGCCAAGTCAGGGGAAAGAGTAACTAAAAATAAATAATTTTTCGGGATATCAACAACAACATTTACCGGCACTAAACGACTTTCTGCCGGCTCTATAACTACATCTCTTCTTGATATTAAATTAATCTTAATCGAATCCTTTGCACTGTTTGGCAAAGATATAGTTTTATCTATTCTTTTTACGCCAATCTTCATTTCGTCCTCATTATAAAACTAATTATATCTTACACGATTCCCGCAAAAAGAAAAATACTAAACTGAAATCTATTTACGGTGTATTTTACTTATGTCTAATTTTATAGATGGGCCCATGGTAGTGCTTAAAAATGCGCTTTTTAAATAATTACCTTTTGAAGATTGCGGCTTGGCTTTTACAACCGTATCAATTAATGCTTCGAAGTTGCTCAAAAGCTTATCTTTGCTCATAGAAACCTTACCAAAAGAAGCATGAACTATTCCAAATTTATCATTTTTTATCTGAACCCTTCCCCTCTTAATCTGTTTAATCGCTTTACCCGGATTGTCAGTTACAGTTTCTGTTTTAGGATTTGGCATCATACCTTTAGTACCCAAAATTCTACCTAATTTACCAATTTTCCCCATCATATCGGGAGTAGCAATTACTACATCGAAATCCAAAAACCCCTTTTCGATTTTGGATACTAAATCCTCGGAGCCATAAAAATCAGCGCCAGCATCTTTTGCTTCTTTTTCCTTATCAGATCCGATAATAGCTGCAACTTTAACGGTTTTCCCTGTACCTTCTGGCAAATCGGCAACTGTTCTTATATTTTGATCTGATTGCTCTGGTTTAATACCTAACTTTATATGAGCTTCAACTGAAGAATCAAATTTAGTGGCAATGGTTTTTATTGCTAAATCCATAGCTTCTTCGATAGAGTAATTCTTGTTTGTATCAACTAATTTTAATACTTCTTTATATTTTTTACCGCGCTTCTTAGTATGTATTTTATGTTTCTTATGTGTCTTGGGTTTTTCTTCCTTTAATTCTTTTTTAGAATTTTCATCCGAGCTATCTTTCTTTACTGGTTCCTGTTTCTTGATTTCTTCCTTGATTTTCCCGACGCTATCGATCGGGACTCCGGCCGACGGCTCCTGCTGGAGCGTCAGAGCCTCCGCTTTTTTTTCAGTTTCTTTTCCTTTAGTTTTTTTACTTTTTTCTTTCTTTTTAACTTCCTTTTTGGCCTCTTTCGCCATTGTTCCTCCTCGTGGTCAAGCGCCCCGACGGATATCAGAGCTCCCACTTTTTATTTTATTAAAAATATTATTTTTCTACTTCAATCCCCATACTACGGGCAGTACCGGCAATAATCTTCTCTGCCTGCTCAGTGCTGTTAGCATTAAGATCTTGCATCTTAATCTCGGCTATTTCTCTTATCTGTTCTTTTGTAACTTTACCTTTTTTATCTTTATAAGGAACACCCGAACCCTTTTCTACCCCTGCTGCTTTTTTTAAGAGTTCGGCAGCTGGAGTAGTTTTTAAAACAAAATCAAAGGTTCGGTCTTCATAAATAGTAATTACAACAGGAATTAATTGCCCCATTTTATCTTTAGTATGCTCATTAAATTGAGTAGTAAATTCGATAATATTTACTCCATGCTGACCCAATGAAGAACCTACGGGAGGTGCAGGAGTTGCTTGTCCGCCTCTTATCTGAAGCTTTATCTTGGTTTTTACTTGTTTTGCCATATTTTTATCCTTACCCTTTGTTAGCTTATATCTTTCTAATCTGTAAAAAGTCTAATTCTACGGGGGTTTCTCTTCCAAATATTGAAACTAAAATTTTAACTTTACCTTTTCCTTCATCAATTTCAGATACGGTACCATCAAAATCCTTAAAAGGACCGTCTGTGATTGTAACAGCATCACCTGGATTGACATTAATCTTATATTTTGGCTCCTCAGTCCCTATTCTTTTCTGAATTATCCTTAATTCACTATCAGATATAGGAATTGGATTAGTTCCTGATCCTACAAACCCGGTAACATTAGGTGTATTTCTTACAACATACCATGAATCATCGGTTACAATCATTTCAACTAATACATAACCCGGGAATATCCTTTTTTCAACTGTCCTTCTTTTTCCGTTCTTAATTTCAATCCTTTTTTCTTTAGGAACTATAACACTAAAAATTTTATCCTGCATATCATAGGCTTCTATTCTTTGGTTTAAATTTTCAGCTACTTTATCCTCATAACCAGAATTTGTATGAATTACATACCATTGTCTCTCGCCTGTTTCTATTTGTCTTGCCATTTATTCCTCCTAAAACCTTGGAATCTTCTTTATTTGAGCATTGGGATTAAAAATTTATTGGCCTATAACCCTTTGAATAAGAGAAGAAAATAATAGATCTAAAGCGCCAATAAATGCTGCGAACACAAAGGATAAACCAATTACAACAAAAGTTAACCTAACAGCTTCTTTACGCGTTGGCCAAGTAACTTTTTCTAATTCGCTTTTTGCGCCTTTAAGGTAATTGATAATCTTTTTCATCTTGAAATTTTAAGTAATTTTAAAAAGCCTCTCGGCTTTCTAGTAACATAATATATTTTATCTAACCTTTTGTCAATGTTCTGTACGCGTCACGCACATTTGAGACTCCGGAACAGTTTTTATTAAATAATCAATGGGTGAAATATTACCCAAAG
>PFOW01000002.1 GCA_002792735.1 bacterium CG_4_10_14_0_2_um_filter_33_32 | reverse complement strand
GCCGCCTTTTGGCAAAGAAGGATCTTTGCCAAAATTCCATACGTTGCACGATTCAGAATTTTTTTCTGGCTGTAAAAAATTATTATCAGGCGTTCCTTGAGCAGCTAGATACCACTCTTTATTAGTGGGTAATCTTTTGTCTGCCGCCTTACAATAAGCGTCTGATTCATATTTAGTCACAAGAACCCAGGGCTCTTGAGATTTTTTGCTAACAGGAACTTTAACATTTGATTCGCGTACTAAGGAAGAATCTAATTTTTTAAAATCAAGATTATTTTCTTCTTTCAGCGCCTTACTATAAGAATAATCTTTATGATCATAAATAATTCCTGAATACTTTCCCATAAAATCATCGAAGTCTCCGTCATTATTTAAATCAATTTTTTTGATGGTATCTGACTGTGATGCTTCATATTTATCAATACAAAAATTGCCACCAAAGTCGCTCACATAAACCATATCAAAATCACAATAACTTCTAATCATTTGATGTTTATTCTTAGTGACATAAAAAAAGGCTAGAAAAATGACTGTTACCAAAAAAGTAAATAATATTTTTTTCATTTATATTGTCATTACATTTATATCATTCTAACAAACAATTTGCGTTTTAAAAATTGACAATGAGGCAGCTTAAAAGTAACATTATAAGTATTAAGAGTGTATAGAGTGATTAGAAATATAAATGACTTAAATACTCAAAAGAAAAAAGACTTTACCCCGTTTAGAAATAGAAAAGTAAATACGGGAGCTTTTATAACTGAGGGTAATAAAAGATTTCTATCAGGGTTTTCTTTAGCAGAAATGCTGGTGGTAATGGCTATTATGGCAGTACTAGCAGCTATAACTATCTTGCCTTACAGACAATATCAAAATAGAAAAAACCTAGATTTAGCGGCTCAAGAAATTAAATCCGCAATTGTAGAATCTATAAACATGTCTTTAGCACCGAAAGAGAGCGTTAATGGATATGGCGTTTATTTAGAAATTGATCCCCTCAATGAGAATAAGTATAAGTATTATGTGTTCGCTGATAAAGATAAAAACAAAATGTATGATCCTAACGAAGAAATTAGAAATATTAAATATTTCAAAATCTATGAAAACATTTCTATAAGCGACATGAATCCAGATCCAGGTGCTGACAAGAAAATTTCTATACTTTTTACACTCCCTCAAAAAGACCCAGATATAAGCGAAGATAATCCTGGCCTATCTTATAAAAGAGAAACTCTTATTGATGCCACTACTTCAGCAAGCAAAGAAATAAATATAAAAATAAAATTAAAGAATAGTACCCTAAACAAAGAAATAATTTTAAATACCTATACTAATAATGTTTATGTTAAATAAAAGAAAAAAAAGAAATACAGGGCAAAGCCTTATTGAAGTTATAATCGTAGTAGGGATAATGACTATACTCTATACAAGCATTACTAACCTTAATTCTTATAGTATAAAGATTGGTACTTTAAATAAACAAAAAATTGAAGCCGGTGGAGTAGCACAACAAGCACTGGAAAGAATAAGAAATATAAGAGATACGAATTTAAAAAACGGATATGATTTTGATAAAGATATAAATACTAATACTAGTAATAAAATAGTAAGCTACAAAGACAGCAGCAACTTGAAAAAAGGCTTTAAACTAGTTCCCGGAAACGAAGAAATTTTAGGAAATTTCAAAAGACAAACAACCGCTGAAAAAATTAGTGATGAAGAGATTAAAATTACCGCTACGGTTAAATGGGCTAATGACAAAAAAGAAATAAAAATATCAAACTATTTAACCAATTGGAAACAATAGCTATAAAGAAAAAAATGTCAGGCAAAGTTAACGAATTTATTAAACAATACCGCCTATCAGTTAATAATTCAATTAATAAAACAACCAACACAGG
>PFOW01000001.1 GCA_002792735.1 bacterium CG_4_10_14_0_2_um_filter_33_32 | reverse complement strand
GAACGCATGTTTCCGGACACGAGGCGAAAGATGGCTTAAGGTTGATTTTATCAGCATTTCCAAAAATTCCAGTTTACCTATCTCACGCCACCTATGAAGCAATAGCAGTGTTTCAAAATGAATTGATCGAACGTAATCGTCGATTAATATTGCCGGTAAGGGTTGGCGAATGTATTCAAATATAAAAATAGAGTGTTTTTGGCGCTTGTAGCACTCGTTTAAGATTTTAAATAATCATAAAACACAACAAGCGTCTTTTTTATTTTTCTACAGTTATTTTGTTATAAAATAAAAAGAAAAATAACCCTGTGCTAATTTTTGCCATTTAGATTATGTTTAATTTTTAAGATAGGTTTGATGTTGTAAATAATTAACAAAGCGCGTGGCCGAATAGGCCATTTCCTCTATGGGCGAAGCGCCTTGCTTTTCTTGTTAAGTTGCAAAATTAGTACAGGGTATTGTCTCTACTTTTCTTAAAAGTAATCAAAATATTTTTCTTGCCACTTTCTAGAAAGTGGCGCAAAGTCGTTCGCTCGTTTGAAAAAGCTAAAAATATTACTCAACAGAGTTTTCGAACCTGAACGATCCTAAGAAGGATCGCCCTCGCAAAGAGATATTATCACTCTCTTTGCTCGGGTTGTGCAGGTTCTCGTTCTAATAAGAATTAGAACCGCTCTTTTTGAGTTTATTTTTTTAACACTTTTTCAAAATGCGGACAAGATAATAATTTTAAATGCAACATTTCAAAAAAGCGTCTAGGAAATTCAAAAGTTTCAAACAGTTTTAATCCTTATTAAGACGAGAATCTGCCTAGTTAAGCAAGGAGAGCGTGAGCATCTCCGAGCGAAACCGATCCGACTTCTTAGTCGGTGAGTTCAGATTCGGAAGATTGAAACTTGAAGAATTTCTAGCTTTTTTGAGTCAGTTGCGAGGTTTTGGTCACTTTTGCCGATACAAAAGTGACAGAATGATCTTTGGTGCTTTCTGTAATGAGAAAGTATAAACTACCCGATAGAAAAACCCCTTGACTTATTAGCTTAAATTTGTTAAGATACAGAGCTACTTTTTTATCAAAAAATAGTAGAGTATATTCCGGTGATTTTATAAATAAAATGGTCGGAAAGAACTTTGAAAATTCATCCAGCACTAACTTTTGCTCAAATTTAATTATCTAGGTTGGTAGATAGGCTATTCTTAATACGTCGTTTAGTCTGTGCAAAAGCTTGACCATGCAACTTCAATTGTTTTTCGCGATTTCTAGCGTCTTTTTCAGAAAGATATGCTTCATAATAAATTAGCTTCCAATATCTCCCCTTTGTATAGTAGGCTCTACCAGAATTATGTTCTTGCAAACGACGCTTTAGATTATTTGTAGAACCATAATAAAGCTCATTATTTTCATTTTGAAGGAAATATACATAATACATAAATAAATTATATAGCGAAAAACAAGTAAAAGTTAGTGCTGGATAAAAATA